>DYRK01000049.1:11652-18042 GCA_020718785.1 Desulfatirhabdium butyrativorans
AACTTTCGGTAAAAAAACAACCATTTTTTTAATTCGATTCGGATTTGACAATTTTCAAAAGGCTGGGAGGAGTGCTGAAATGCCAATTTTATAAGATGGGTTTAGCACCGGTTCCCACGCTCCGGCGTGGGAACGGTAATATCCGATTTTCTTCCGGCTATTTGTAAGAATAAGAATTTCTTTGTGTATGAATATTCAAGCAGTTTACCGTAAAAACATAACCTCTCTTTTATATCCCATTAAACGCAACGGAGGAACTTATGCGGTCCGTATGTGCTGTTTCAATTTCAATTTTTTTTGTATTTCTGAGTGCCGCAGTATTTTTCTGTGAGCCTGCTGCCGCGGCTGAAACCGTTTCTCTGTCTGTAAACGGAAAAATGCTGTCTGCCGATGTTCACAATACCCCCCTGAAAAAGGTACTTGCCAAACTTTCTGCCGAATGCGGCGCGGCAGTATATCTGGATGAGTCGCTTCAGGATAAAACTGTCAGTATCAAACTTGAAAACGAGCCGATTGAAAACGCTGTCAAGCGTCTGGCAGCTCCTTACAATTCTGCTGTGATTTTTTCCCAGCGTCAGACATCCTCGGGGGAAAAAGAATTTTATATTTCCAATATCAAAGTGTTTGAAAGCGGAAAAGGCGGAAATTATGTGAATGTCAGCCTGCCGGACACGCCTCCCGCGGACTCCCCGGGCGAAGTTCGCAAGCAGATAAAAGACCCCTGGGTCAGAGATGTCTTTGACATGCTGATAAACAGTGTTGAGGAGGAAAGCCGGATCAAAGAGGATATTTCCCGATTGGAATCTGATCTGTCCAAAGCCGGTACAGAGGACGAAAAAAGAAAACTCAGGGAAGAACTTTCACAGAAAAATAAACTGCTCCGGGAATTGGACAAAAAAACGCGGCTTGAATTGGAAGAAAAGGAAAAAGCCCTGCGTCTGGAGAGGGGAATCAAATAACAGCCTTTTTTGTCCAGGCAAATTCTTTTTTCCTGCTCTTGACATAGAATCGGTATTTGTTTATTCTGATGAAAAATTTTTCGGAATATCAGATCTGTTTTCTTTAAAGACAGGAGGGAAATATGAATATTACAGCCAAACAGTTTACAATTTTCTGTGTGATTGCCGCATTGCTTTTTATTACACCCGCGGCATCGGCGCAAGGAATGCCCGATAAAGAAAATCCCGACTCCGGGAAAATGGCATTTGATCTCCTGCTGATGAGACCCTTCGGAATGATCGCGACTGTATTGGGTTCGGCAGCTTTTGTTGTGTCCCTTCCTTTTTCCTTCATGGGCGGGAATATCGAGCCTGCCTACGAAAAGATGATTGAAGACCCGGCTTCATATACTTTCAACAGACCGCTGGGGGATTTTTAATATCAACCAACAAGAGGGGGCATGTCACCGACATGCCCCTACGGATTTTCCGGCTAATAAATACCGATCTCGACAAGCAGATCATAAACCCCCGACTGCTTCAGTCTGAGTCTGACAAACTCGGATATGGTAGGCTGGTAAGGACGCTTTGCCAGATGCATTCCTGCTTCTCTCGGAGTTCCGGAACCTTTCCTGTTATTGCAGTCTTCACAGCATACGACGCAGTTGTCAAAATCGGTTTTGCCGCCTTTTGACTTGGGTATGACATGATCTATGGTCAGCCTTTTGCCTGAGACGCCGCAATACGCGCACGCGAACCTGTCGCGTATCAGAAGATTCTTCCTGTTGAACGGCACTTTGTTTTTATATACGCTCCGCACCACTCTCATCAGCACAAGAACTGCCGGCAATCTGAAGGCTCCGCCGACACTTCTGATAACTTTGTCCGAATATTTCAGAACGCTCACCTTTCCGGCAAAAACAAGATTCATGGCTCTTTTCCAGTCAATCAGACAGAGAAAAGTATAGTCGCCGTTGAGTACAATGCAGGAATTGCTCATCTTAGCCTCCTTTCTGCTCCATAAAAAAAAGCCCCTTCCAGTATGTCCGATACCGAAAGGGGCTTTTACAGACTCCCGGAAATCAAATTTTACTGCGTTATCGCTCGTAGATAAATCGTTTTGCCGATAAAAAACGGCTTGCAAAGCCGTTTTACAAAAGCGCAGATGCCTTGTAAAATTTAATTTCTGGAAATCTGTATAACATACTGCAAATATAACGCTACTCCACAGGATATCCTCCTTTCGGATGATCTGTCAGGAAGAATATGGGATTCTCATGTACGAAAAAGTAGCGGCTGACGGATACTGCTGTGAAGTGATATTTCAGACAGATTGTCATTTTACCTTTTTTTATCCTTTGACGGTCTTTCTCTGAGTTTGAATAAGAGAACTCCTCTTTCATACTTCAAAGTTGATTGTAGATGATCTGAAAAGAAAAAGCAAGAGGAAATATCATTTTTTCGCTGCCCGCAGAAACAAAGAAACCGGGCTTCTTTTCAGAAAAACCCGGTTTCCTGTAGGTTGGGTTGAGGTACGAAACCCAACACATATTATAAATTCAGGCTAATCCGCCCCGAGCATCTGCCGGGTGTCTTTACCCACAGAAAGCTTATATCCGTAAGATGCCATCACCGTATTGTCCGACAATCTGACCATCCGCGCCGAAATATACACCACGCTCTTTGCCGCAGAGTATGTTCCCAATACAATGGACTGGGCATTGTGCCGCGTCCTGATTTCATCGAGGTCCCGGGAAAGCACAAACTCGCCGGCATCTTTTTTCATAAAAACGGATTTTCTCAGTTTCATTTCAACCACTTTATAACCGTTCTGAGTCAGCCGGGAAGCGATATATTCCGAGATAGTCCTGCCGAAAGTGGAAGACTCCTCAAGGTTGTCAATATTGACAAAGCTTGCCACCAGTATGGGCTGATCCGGGATAAGGGGCGGTTTGATCTGAGCGATCAGCATATCTGTCGCATCATAGCTCGATGAGATAAGATTGGAATCCCGGCATCCTGACATTCCCGCGAATATCATTGCACAAAAGCCGGTGATGAACATTGCCTTCAACACCTTGCCGGTCACAAAAAGCAGATTTGATTTTTTTTCTGACATTATGATTTCCTGAATCGGGTTATGTTAAGCAGGGGCACGCCGGCGGCGTGCCCCTACAAGTCGTTTATGAACCTGTGATTTCAACAGTCTGAGGGGGCGGGGGCGTTTTATAATGCCAGTAATCCGGGTCGTTGATATAATAAATATCTGTTTTCCGCATCAGATACCGGCTGTAATCCTTGATGGATGTGGTGATGATGACCTCGCTGTGCGGCAGTGTCGTGAATCTTCCGGACATATAATCATACATTCCCGCACCGGCAAGCCCGGCAAGACCCCAGGCCAAACCTTCTTCCTGCCAGCCGCCGTATTCCCGCGCATCCCGTATGACCCATCCCAGACCTGCCACCACCGCGGCAGCGGCAGTTATGAATCCCGGCTGAGCGGGCCGGGTGCGGCGGTTTTCGGTGTGATAAACCACCTGCACTTTGTTTGTAACAACCAACGCGCCTTTTTCTTCGACAGAGACCTGTATTCCCTCATTTACAAGATTGCTTACCAGAAGATCGTAAAATCCTTCGTCAAACGAGCTTTCATTATGCGGCGCGCATAATCCGAGAGACGCGCCGCACGCTGGTTTCACATAGACCGGCTGATTTGCATATCCGGCTTTTGCCAGAATGCTCTTAATCTGGCAGACCACATCCTGGGCTAATACGTCCCAGTGATGCGCTGCCTGCATTTTCTTCTGAGTGCTGTATTCATAACTGACAGGCTTGGGCGTCTGTGTGCAGCATCCGGCTGTCAACAGCAAAACCAGCAGGACGGAAACGAACCGAATGAAAATGTTCATCATTACCCTCCTTGTTTTCAGGTTGAAAAAGTTTATCGGTATGTATAGAGCATCATATATAAACTATCAACAATTTTTTTTCAAGCCTGTCCGCTCTTTTTTATCCTGAATTTTCCGGATCAGTTCTCCCGAAAGCTAGCCTGTGATTGGCAAATCCCAAGCATTTTCGGCGCCGAAGGATAAAAATGACCGTCAATCCGCCGGAAGCGGTCAGGAGGCATTTCCGATCTGCTGATCCGTTTCATTCGGAATTGGGCGCGAATCATCCTGATCCGGCAGGTCGGACGTTTTCCGTAACAGACTTCCTCCGATACCCGTTTTATAATCTGTTCCTGTTCTTCGGATTCGCCGGCGGCGAAACCTTACAAAAACAGCCGCCGGTTTATCCTTTCACTGTATTTTCCACACATGAACCACCGGCTTTGCTCCGTCTGCATAAAGTTCCAGAATGTAAAGAATCCCCTTAATACGGTCATAAGCCACATCTCCGAGACGGAAGCGGCGCTGATCCCCCGCGCCGAGGTTCTGTATGTCCCACACCGGCGGATTGAGATACAGATGTTCATCTATATCTATAGACGAATAGGGCTGAGGTTCCCATGATTTCATTGATCCGGCTGCAACCTTTGCCAAATCTTCTGGATTGTAGAGAATCATCTGCGCGTCATAGCGGGTTGACCACCAGCCCCTATAACTGATACAGTTGACTCCCTCTTCACAGCACATTTTGAAATCCTCATCCGGACAGGGCGATCCGTCTGCTTTGCGGCAGGTTACATAGTCGGTAAAAAACGTATCGGGGCAGGCATATTCCGGACCGTCCTGATGACGCCATCCGTACCAGTATTTGGTCCCGTTGCTCTTATCTCCTGCAAAAAGCACCGCTGTTTTACCCGAAGGAGTGGTAATCCATGCGCCGCCTTCCCATAAGTCGGGATGCTGATAATCCTTCATACATTTTTCTATCTTTTCTGTGGTCATTGAGTTTTCATAAAGCAGAAGAGCTGTTTCCTGCAAATGTGTACCCGATGCCGGAGCCGCTCCGCCGCTCTGCCAGGGACGGTAAGCAATCAGCGCAGGTCCCATGCCGCCTAATCCGCCGCCGTGAACCCGCCCGGTGCCGAGATAACGGCCTTGCACATAAGTATCTGCCCAGCCTGTTGGAATATCAAGCATATACGCATTCACGCTGTTCGGATTCTGATTGCCGATAAACCAGACGCCTTTGAAATTCGGCGCGGACAGCGTTGCGTCAAACCATCCGTGAGAAGCGAGATTATCTTCCAGCATCTGCAAATGCCTGCCCCAGCACAGATGAATCTTAGGACCCGTGTCCGGATGGTTGAGATATTGCATTCCGACTTTCGGAATCTCTTCAAGGTCCTTAAAGTAACCGGCAGTCACATCGTAAAAATCCTGAATAAACTCTGCCTGCGGCAAATCTTCGGTATTTTCTGCTTTCTTAGGAACCGGGATACTGACTTCAGCCACCTGATCGCCGTTGGGCAAATATCCGTAAGCCTGCCGGTCATGTCCGGTGATAAAGAGGGATCCGGGAAAACCGTCGCTGTCAGAGGGATTGCGGTCAGGATTGAA
Organism: Desulfatirhabdium butyrativorans; assembly: GCA_020718785.1. Classification (GTDB taxonomy): domain Bacteria; phylum Desulfobacterota; class Desulfobacteria; order Desulfobacterales; family DYRK01; genus DYRK01. Next base: position 17,099 of record DYRK01000049.1, read on the forward strand.
AGTCATGGCATTCCCGCCGTAGGCAAAGGTCTTTGGTTTGTCGTCTCCGCCGGGGAGTCTGAACGCTCCAATGTATTGAAAATCTCCGGGCTGAACCAGATCACCGGAACTGACCGGCTTTCCCTTCAAAGCAGAAATTGCTTCGGGCAGTCCGATTTTACGGTCGTTATTGACATCATCCGACAAGGCTATGCCGGATGCCGACATTCCCGCACTGATTTCGAGTGCGGCCATGGCTTTTCCCAAATCGGCAACAGAGGGAACCGTCGTGGTCGTTGTCATAGTCGTAGTGGTGGATGAGAGGATAGTCGTAGTAGTCGTTGATCCGGCAAGGGAAGTAGTCGTTGTGGTCCCGACTACTGTAGTTGTAGTCGTTGATCCCGTAATTGCCTGATACCATATCCGGGCAATGGCATCATACCCTGCGCCGTTGGGATGATTGCCGTCGCTGCTCAGGGTGGAACTGTTTTCAAAAATCCTTGTATTGAAAAAATCAACGGTTACAGCGCCATGCGTGGCTGCAAGGGTTTTGACCTGATTGTTGTAATTGACAATCTGCGCCGACATTCTGGGTACTTCCTCATCGGTAATATTGGGAAAAACGCCGTTGCGGAGCGAGACATCCGTAATGACCGGCCTTTTGGACTGGTCGTCAAGCAGGGCGATATAAATGCTCGCCCCGGTTGCCTTTATATTACTCAAAATTGTATTCACATTGTCGCAGGAATTTGCTGTTTCTCCCTGCTCACAGGCAGGAAGGTCAGGATAGTATTCGGTGCATACATTACTGGCATACAGACCGAACAGATCATTGCTGCCGATCCAGACAAGGGCGATTTTCCGGTTTCCCGCGGGCGCAGCATTCAAATCAGAGACAGCCGCGGCAAGTTGCACATTGATCAGATCCTGAGCGGTCTGACCGGAGACGGCACGGTTGGATAAAG
>DYRK01000050.1 GCA_020718785.1 Desulfatirhabdium butyrativorans
TCAATTGGACTGGTTCAATTCCCTGTGTCTCTGGTTTGCCGAAATTCTGAAAAATAATGAAAGAGTCCGGACGATTTTTCAGAGCGAACTGCTGGCAGAACAGGCTGTGGGTATAGAATTTATTCAGGAACGACTTGAAAAACTTGAAGAAATCGGCGAGCCTGTACGTGAAGCAGTTGAGCATATCTTCTATATCAGAGAAAAAATTGATAAGATTGACGGAAAAATTGACGGCATCTCAGAGCAAAATACAGAATTAAACCGAAAGCTTGAAGAATTGCGGCAAGAACTGATTCAGGAAGGCAGAAACCGCCAGACCTCCCGCCGCAAAATGGTCGGAACCACGCCGCTTGAACGCCTGTTTGTGGATCGGGAGGCTTATTTAGAGCGGCTTGCGGAGTATGTCAGCGATGAAGGCGTGAGTCTGATTCTGATTTCGGGTCACGGCGGATTCGGGAAAACCGCTCTTGCGGCGAAATTCTGCGAAGGCATTGAAAAAGGCGGGTATCAGCTTTGCCGTGAAAAAGGGCTGATACCGATTCGGGCGATTGTTTATGTGAGTAAAAGCGAAATGCAGTATTTTTCTACAGACCGCCTGTTTGACAAACTGCTGCAAATCCTTGAGCCGGAAGTCATTTCCCGTTTGCAGCCTCTCATCAGAGACCCGAAACTGCCTGTTGCGCTGAAAACCGAAAGGCTTTTGGACGCATTGCAGGGCGATCCGGTGTTGCTGATTTTCGACAATTTTGAAGTCATGCTGAAAGAGAGTCAAATCACGCATGAGGATTTGAAAGTCTTTCTACAGACTGTCTGTTCGGCAAAGCACAGCCTGAAAGTCATCATCACCAGCCGGTATGAAATCAGCCTTGAGGCTTTCGGGGATGTGCGTAAAAATATCGGACTGAAAGACGGATTGGAAACAGCCCATGCTGTTGCATTTCTTCGGAAATTGGGCGCAGAGATTCCTCAGATCGGAGAGGCAAAAGATGAGCAGTTGACAGAACTTTCCGAAAAAGTTTACGGCGTGCCGATGGCGCTGCGCTCTCTGACCGCTTTTCTCAAGGCAAACCGGCGGCTGAAGATTGCCGATCTTCTCGCAGATGACAGCCGTTTTGAAGATTTCAGAAAGCATGACTACAAAAATGGCTTGCGGAAACTGATTCAGGAGCAGTACGACATTCTGCCGGATGAGGCTCGGCTGGCATTACAGGTATTGGCGGTCTTCAATGCGCCGGTCAAGCCGCTGGCAGTGCAGTATGTTCTCCCGAATCTCAACGCCGAAGCCGTGCTGGACAAACTTGCTCTTGATTATTTTCTGGCGCATGAAAACAGTGATTTCTTTGAACTGCATCCGGCGGTTCAGGAATTTGCCTACAGACAGATTCCCGATGACGCTGCCCGAACCGCTCTGCACACACGAGCCGCCGACTTTTTTGCCGAACTGAAAAAACCGCAAAGCGAATGGAAAAGCCTGCCGGATCTGCGGCCCCATTTGGATGAAATCGAACAGCGGATGAAAGCCGGGCAGTATGACAAAGCGGCAGAAGTGCTGCTGGAAATTGATGGTCGTTATCTACTAAGGTGGGGGCATTACGCGCTGACGACAGAACTGCATAACAGCTTGGAGGGCAAAATAGAAAACTCTGATCTAAAACGACGTAGCATGGGGAGTCTGGGATCAGCATATTACAATATGGGGCAATGTAAGAGGGCAATTGACTATTATGAACAAGCATTGGCAAATGCCCATGAAAGAGAAGACCAGAAAGGCGAAGGGTCGTGGCTTAACGGCTTGGGTTTTTGCTATTTGGCCCTCGGTGAAACCGTCCGTGCGATTGAATATCACGAAAAGTCTTTGCTCATTGCCCGGAAAATCGGCTATCCTCAGGGGGAATCGGCTGATCTCGGCAACTTAGGCAATTGCTATTTCGCCCTCGGTAAAACCGCCTGCTCCATTGAATTTTATGAAAAGGCTTTGCTCATTGCCCGGAAAATCGGCTATCCTCAGGGGGAATCGGCTGCTCTCGGCAACTTGAGCTTATGCTATTCCGCCCTCGGTGAAACCGCCCGTGCCGTTGAATATCACGAACAGGCTTTGCTCATTGACCGAAAAATCCGCTATCGGCAGGGAGAAGCGAATCAGCTTACCGGCTTGGGCAACTGCTATTCCGACCTCGGTGAAACCGCCCGTGCCATTGAATATAACGAAAAGGCTTTGCTCATTGACCGGGAAATCGGCTATCGCCTGGGGGAAACGATTCAACTCGGCAACCTGGGTGATTGCTATTCCGCCCTCGGTGAAACCGCCCGCTCCATTGAATTTTATGAAAAGGCTTTGCTCATTGCCAGGGAAATCGGCTATCGGCAGGGGGAAGCGATTCAGTTTGAAAATTTGGGGCATGTTTTTACCGATCAATCCGAATGGGATAAGGCTTTCAAGTCCTATCATCAGGCAATTCAGATTGCTGATGAAATCGGATTTCCGCAAGTTCAAAATTGGGCGAGATGGGGAATGTCTCTTGCCTTGCTTTATTCTGGAGATATCCCTCAAGCCAGAACTGTTATAGAACAGGCTCAGGAATATAACTATCCGAAAAATATGTCCAATGTGCTGACTTTGCTCGGCATCATTGCCCTGCGTCAGCAGGATTCGGATACGGCAAAAACAGCTTTCGGCAATGCTGTCAGAGAAGCCGATGCGCTGTTAAGCCGTACTCCCAAAAATTACGAAGCACTTGACGCCAAAGCCCTGTCCTTCTGCGGTCTGGCTCTGTGCGAACAAAACCCGGCGCATGTCTCGGACGCCGCTGCCGCATTCGCCGCCGCCCGGAACATCACCCGAGCCGTCGGAATTGTCGCCCGTGTCCGCCGCCTGTTTGACGAACTGGCAAAAAGCGACAAAGACGGGATGCTGGGGGATGTCTGAACCCTGATTCACCTGATTAAAGGATTTTCCTGATTTCTGTTTTGCATATTCAGGTTGTCAATGAAATTCGCATGTCCGATTGGCTTGACAGAAATCATGCAAATCCTTATAATCCTGAAAATCAGGGTTCGGACACTGTGCGGCATCTGCAAGAATTATTAGCACAATAATTTATTACTATGAGAATCATTTCAAGAAGTATCATCAGAAAATTCTGTGAAAAACATTCAGATGCCGCATCTGCTCTGGAACGCTGGTATAGCCTTATGAAGAACGCTGAAATCACTTCATTTGTGGAACTCCGTGAATTATTCTCAACGGCTGATAGGGTCGGAAAATATATTGTTTTCAATATCGGAGGAAACAAGTATCGGCTTATATCCCATATTCATTTCAACACAAAAACGGTTTATATCAGAGAGATATTCACTCATGAAGAATATGATAAGAATCAGTGGAAGGAGTAAAAGATGATAAGAGAATCATATAATCAGCTAGTTGAACAGTGGAAACCTGTCAGCGAATTTCTTTCTGTTCCGAAATCCGAGGAACAGTGCGACCGGATGACCGAATTTCTGAATCATTTATTAGATGAAACCGGCGATAATGAAAATCATCCCTTATTTCCTCTCATCGAGACGCTGGGATCCCTGATTGAGTCTTATGAAACACGGACAACTCCGGAACCCGAGACATCTCCTTCCGAAATATTGCAGTTTCTGATGGAAGAAAACAGCCTGACACCGAAGGATTTGAAAGCATTGGGAACCGAACAGGAAATTAATGAACTCCTGAACGGCAAGCCCTTTGATACAAGGCAAATCCAGTATATGTTCCAGCGATTTCATCTCAGGATAAATTGTCTGAATCAGGATTTGCAGGATTAAAGGATTTTCAGGATTTGTGTCAGACCTTTCAGGCTCGGCGGCTTCGGGAAAACCGACGGGAGCAGGTGAGGCATCAATCCTGTCAATCCTGAAATCCTGCAAATCCCGGTTCAGACAGTGTGCGGCATCTGCAAGGATTGTGTGTAAGCAGGAATTTCGGGTAAATTGTCTGAACGGGGATTTTCGGGATGAAGACTGTAAGACCTGTGTTTGAAGGAATTGACGCCGGAAAAATCGAAGCAATAACCTCAACGATTACGCTGTTGGAAGTTCTGGTTCATCCTTTCAGAAAGAAAAATAAGATTCTCGTGGAAAAATATCGTGAAATATTGCTGTATTCCGAAGGCGTGACCACGTTTGAGATTCTGAATGAAATTTCTGAGTTTGCTTCAGAATTGAGAGCAAAATATTCGATCAAGACCCCGGACGCTTTACAAATCGGCACAGGTATTTTTCACGGAGCCGATATTTTTCTGACAAATGACGCAACATTGAAAAAAATAAAAGAGATTGATGTGATAGTCTTGGATGAATACATCTGAAAATAACTTGTAAATTCATTGCCGGATTGGATTGCAATTCAGAAAGATATAAAAATATGAATACATCAAAAAGAGACATTATTCTGCTCTTCACAACCCGCATTATCCGATTGTTTGCCTACGGCTTCATATCCGTAGTTCTGGCTTTGTATCTGGCAGAAATCGGATTCAGCGAGACCGCCATCGGCTTGCTGTTGAGCCTGACACTTGCCGGGGATGTATTGGTTTCACTGTGGATTACTACCGTTGCAGACCGCATCGGCAGAAAAAAAATGCTCATCGCCGGTTCGCTGCTGATGCTGTTTGCAGGCATTGCCTTTATTTTCACCAATAACCCGATTTTATTGACCTTAGCGGCAATTGTAGGAATTATAAGCCCGAGCGGCAATGAAATCGGACCTTTTCTTTCCATTGAACAGGCAGCACTTTCGCAACTGCTTCCGAATGAAAAACGGACAGCAATATTCGGATGGTATAATCTCGTCGGATCCTTTGCCACGGCTGCCGGCGCACTTGGCAGCGGATGGCTTGCCGAGATATTGCAACAATTTGAATTCACAGCCCTAAACTCATACCGGATCATTCTGTTCGGCTACAGTGCTGCCGGCATAGTGCTGATGATTCTTTTTATCCGATTGTCGCCGGATATTGAAACAGTCAGTATTTCTGACAGCAGATACCGGCTTGGACTGCACCGATCCCGAAACGTCGTTATCCGGCTCAGTTCTTTGTTTGCGCTCGATGCCTTTGCCGGAGGCTTTATTGTTCAAAGCATGATGGCATACTGGTTTCATATCCGATTCGGCGCGGATACGGCTGTATTGGGCAGTATTTTTTTCGGAGCCAATATTCTGGCAGGAATTTCAGCGTTGCTGGCTGCCCGTATTGCCAAACATATCGGACTGATAAATACGATGGTCTTTACGCATATTCCATCGAATATACTGCTGTGCATGGTTCCGCTCATGCCGAATCTCGAATGGGCAATTGCCGTGCTGCTGCTGCGTTTCAGTATCTCACAGATGGATGTGCCTACCCGTCAGTCATATACGATGGCAGTCGTTGCCCCGGATGAAAGGACTGCGGCATCGGGAATTACCGGCGTTGCCCGTTCTGTCGGAGCCTCGATATCTCCTGTTTTGAGCGGGCTTTTTTTTGCTCACCCCTCACTTATCAGCCTGCCGTTTTTCTTGGCAGGGGGCTTGAAAATCATTTATGATCTGAGCCTTTATTCTATGTTTCAGAATATCAAGCCGCCTGAAGAAAAAAAATAGGAAGTCCTGCACAAGTATTGATGAATACAGTTCAGTTTATGACAGATTTTTAAAAGCGCAGATTATGCCGAGGGGCAGTATATGTTAAAAAATATGAATACCTGTTATAAACTGAACTGTATTCATCACCACTTGTGCAGGAAGCCCCGAAAAAATCCGGTTAAAAAAACTGGTTGCCCTGACCGGATAATTATGATATATCCGCGTAATATCATATCCCGGAGTGCAGGATTGCCCCGTGATCTGTCATTTTATTGATCATTATTAATCAGACTTCCGAAGTTTCGGAAACTTGGGAAGTCTTTCTCGTTCCCAAGCCCCGGCTTCCCGTGACGGGAGACGCCCCGAAGCCGGGGCTTGGGAACGAGGAAAAGGCAGCAAAATGATTTCAAGTCGGACAAAGGGAATCACTTCTTTTATTGTCATGGATGTGATTGAAAAAGCTAATGAAATGGAACGTAAAGGCATCCATGTCATCCATCTCGAAGTGGGAGAGCCGGATTTTGATATTCCGCGTTGCATCAAAGCCGCGGCATGTAAGGCACTGGATAACGGGCATACCCATTATACCCACAGCATGGGAATGCCCGAACTGAGGGAAACAATCTGCGAGCATTATCACAAAACATACCGGGCAGCCATAGACCCGGATCAGGTGGTGATAGGCTCGGGAACCTCGCCGGTCATGTTCAGCCTGTTTGCGGCACTGGTGGAAAAAGGCGATCAGATCATTATTTCTGACCCTCATTATTCCTGTTATCCCAATTTCATCACGTTTATGGAAGGAGAACCGGTAAGGGTTCCTGTCTATGAGGAAGACGGATTCCAGTACAGACCCGAGGCTATACGTGAAAAGGTGACGGAAAAAACAAAGGCCGTATTAATCAATTCGCCCTCGAATCCCACCGGGAACCTGCTCTCGGAAGAGCGCATGAGGGAAATCGCAGGCTTTGCCGAATCCGGCAATCTGTATATCATATCGGATGAAATATATCACGGATTGGTGTATGAGGGAAAAGAGCATTCCATTCTTGAATTCACAGACAAAGCCTTTGTATTCAACGGTTTTTCCAAACTCTACGCCATGACCGGACTCAGGCTGGGTTATCTGATCGCGCCCAAGCCCTTTATCCGCTCTATTCAGAAAATCCAGCAGAATTTTTTCATTTCCCCCAATTCCGCGGTGCAGATGGCAGGGATCGCGGCTCTCAGAGAAGCCGGAGCCGATGTGTCGCGCATGAAGCAGATTTATAACGAGCGAAGGAAATTTATGATCCGCGGTCTTAAAGAACTGGGTTTCGGGATCACCGTGGAGCCTACAGCCGCGTTCTATGTCTTTGTCAATGCGAAACATATCTCGGATGATTCCTACAGACTTTCATTTGATATTCTGGAAAAAGCGCATGTGGGTGTGGCTCCCGGAATTGATTTCGGAAAAAACGGCGAGGGATATCTCCGCTTTTCTTATTCGAACTCCATGGAAAATATTGCCGAAGGGATGAAACGGCTGTACCGTTATCTTAAAAATCTTTAACCGGAATGAAAGAGAATCCGTCTGTCCCGCGAAATCATTTCCGAACTCAGGGTCAGATTCTGTTTATTGACAGACAGTTGCAACTTGCTGTCAGAATATGGACAAGCATATATTTCCGAAATAAAAATCAAAAATCTTGACACCGCACCGAACTTGGTATATCTTAAAAAATTTAGATTAATGTGCCTGCCTGCTTTAGAGGAACATTATCCGCGTATGAATCATAGAGATGAAGAGAATCTTATCCCGCAGACCGGGATATGTTTTTTTTAAAATCGGAGATAAAGACTGACTGATATGGTTTTCGGAGAGATAGATTTAATCAATATGATACGCAACGCCGGACTGATGGTTCAGCTGGTGCTGCTTCTGCTGCTTTTTTTTTCCGTCACATCATGGACGATAATTCTGGTCAAATACCGGTATATCCGAAGAGCTTACAGGGAATCGGCTTTTTTTACCGATATCTTCTGGGAAAGCCGGGACCTTGCCGTTGCCTTCAAAGAAGCAAAGGAACTCACGGGCAGTCCGGTGGCCCGGATATTCCGCATCGGCTATATCGAACTGAAAAAAATGAGTCAGAGTCAGGGGAATTCAGACGCGGAAGGTGAAGTAAACTCTCTTACACTCCGCGGCAAACTGGGCGGCATCGTGAATGTGGAACGGTCATTGCAACGTGCCATCACTACGGAAGTGACCCGTATGACACAGATGATTCCCTTTCTTGCCACCACCGGAAACACAACCCCTTTTATCGGGCTGTTCGGAACCGTCTGGGGGATTATGAACTCTTTCCACGGAATCGGTCTGAAAGGTTCTGCAAGCCTTGCCGCTGTCGCGCCCGGTATTTCAGAAGCACTGGTGGCAACCGCGGCAGGATTGGCTGTTGCCATCCCGGCAGTCATTGCTTTTAACTATTTTATGCAGAAAATGAAAATAATCGAATCGGAATTGCAGAGTTTTTCCGCGGATTTTTTAAATATCATCGAGCGGGATATCAGATAAATATCAGGAGTTACGCAGCTGCATGATTTTTAACCGCCAATGGACGCTGATAAACGCCAATGAATCAGAAAAATAAATTCAAATGCGTAAGTCCTAAAATATGAAACATGAAAAAATAATCGTATCCTGTTTCATAAAATAAAGGAGTATGCGAATGGCTGTAGGAACCAACAGCGACCGCCTGATGTCCGATATTAACGTGACGCCCTTTGTGGATGTCATGCTGGTACTGCTGATTATATTTATGGTAACCGCGCCGATGATGACCCAGGGCGTTGATGTCACGCTGCCGGAAGCAAAATCGGGTTCCCTTCCGGCGGATCAGGAACAGCTTATTGTAAGCATCAACAAAAACAATGAAGTTTATATCAACGATCACATCGTTGACATCGGGCTTTTGCAGGAGAGGCTTATAAAAATGCTTGAGGGCCGTGCCAGCCGGTCCGTTTATTTCCGCGCTGACAGAAGTATCCCCTGGGGAACCGGTGTGCAGGTGATGTCTGAAATAAGGGGCGCGGGGGTTGAAAATCTGGGCATTGTGACAGAACCCCCTCCTGCCCTGCCTGATGAAAATAAAGGCAATATGCAAAAGGCAAAAAGCTGACGGAAGGCGTTTTATGGATGAAAGGGCTTATTTGCGCGGATCTGCCGGAAACAAATCCGGCTCTTTTTCTTTGACATTTATTTTTTCAGCGATACTCCACGCTGTTTTTTTTGCCGCGCTGATTGTTACGCCGGGGAACGGAGAAATGTCCGGGGGAAGTCCGGGCGGTCCGGTGATCAATGTCAGCATGGTCACACTCGAGGGTCAGCCCGCGGGTGAGCCTGATTCCGGAGATCGGGAAGAGTCAAAGCAGTCTGACCCTGAGCCGGAAAAAAAGGCGGAAGCGGCTTCTGTTCCTGAAAAGACTGAAAAACCTGCATCTGTTGCGGAAGAAACAGCGGAAGAGGAAATTCCTGAACCGGAATTGCAGACACCGCCTCCGGAGCCGGAAAAAGCTGTTATCATACCTGAGAAGAAAAAACCGGAGCCGGCGGTTAAAAAGATTGAACTGGAAAAGCCCAGGATGATCAAAAAACCGGAGCCGGAAAAACCTAAAACTGAAAAACCCAAACCGGTACAGAATGTAAAGGAACCTGAAAAACCTGCGGCTGATAAAAAGTCGGATCAGGAGGTCAGTGAAGATCGGAGCCATAAACTTTCAGCAGCCATTGACCGTCTGAAACAGAAGCATAAAAACGGCAACCGCGGCAACGGAGGCAGCAGTAAGGGCGGCGGCAATCAGAATGGCAACGGTTCCGGCGACGGTAACGGCAACGGTCAGGGACAGGGCCGCGGTTCAGGAAGCGGTCTCGGCGGCTGGGGAGGCAGACTTGATCTTGCTGCCATAGAATTTTACAAAAGCAATATTATTCCCGACCGTATCAACCGGAACTGGGCATTGTCCGAGCATCTGCTGGAAAGGCGATTCGGACTGAAAGCCATTCTGGTAATCAAAATTATGCCGGACGGCAGAATAGAAGATGCACAGTTTGAGCAGCAGTCAGGAGACCGATATTTTGACGATTCGGTTCTCAGAGCAGTTATGAAATCGAATCCCCTGCCCGCTCCCCCGCGGGAGGGATATTCAGGCGGATATTATCAGGTGGGGCTGATATTTACCCCTGAGGGCTTGAACTAACGTGAGTTCGACACAATTTTTTACCGCAAAGGACGCAAAGGATACGCAAAGTACGCTGTGAATGCACAATCTCTGAGTTTTTTCCGATCCGGCAAAGCGGAAATAAAAATTATTGCGCTCTTTGCGGCTTCTTTGCCTCCTTTGCGGTAAGTTTTTATGTGAAAATCAGGCAGTTTTATATCGAACTCACGTTGAATTAATAAGTGAGAATCGGGAAGTGAGAAATTACAGATTTCCAGAAATCGGATTTCACAGGAAAGCAGGGATGAGATAATACTTTTCCGTATATCTCCGGCCGACGACGCAGTGGAATCTGATTTCTGGAAGTCTGTAGAAGTGAGAAGCGAGAAATTATGACACAATGTCGTATAAAAACAATGGGATTGACGGCGATACTGCTGTTGCTGCTATGGCGGATACCGGTATTTGCAGCTTATGATTATGTGGATATCAGCAATCCTTCTTTGCGGAAAATTCCCATGGCAATCCCTTATTTCAGGGTGGAACCGTATCATGCCGAAATATCGAGGAGCGCCTCGGATATCTGTTCCGATACCCTGAATTTCACAGGTTATTTCACAATGGTTGACCGCAGCAGCTTTCCGGTGAATCCGCAGGAATTGGATGTCACAGGAGCGACCCTCAATTTCGAGAGCTGGATGAATACGACCGCGGAACTTCTGATCACCTGCGGAACACAGATCAGCGGGAACGCATTGGAGATGGAATTCCGTCTGTTTGACACATTCAAAGGAAAGCTGCTGCTCGGCAAACGATATAAAGGAAGCATCGCGGATGAAGAGGAAATGGTCCGCCGCTTCTGCAGCGAAGTGATTTTCTATCTTACAGGCAGCAGGGGGCTGTTCAACAGTTCGCTTGCTTTTGTATCCACGGGTTCGGGGAACAAGGAAATCTGGCTCTGCGATTTCGACGGCAGGAATCCCAGACCCTTCACCCATAACAGAGCCATAACCCTTTTTCCGGCATGGTCATCGGACGGTCAATGGATTGCCTACACTTCATACAAAAAAGGCAAGCCGGATATTTATGTTGAACATGTCAGAGACAAACGCGGATTCTCCATTTCATACAAAGGGCTTAACAGCACGCCGGCCTGGGTTCCGGGTCAGTTCAATCTTGCTGCGACCCTGTCTTTTGAAGGCGATCAGAAAATTTACCTTCTGACAGGCAACGGGCAGGTGATCAGAAAGCTTACGGACAGCAGCAGCGGAATTGACACATCGCCGACCTGGTCCCCGGACGGACAGCGGTTCGCTTTTGTTTCCGCGCGGTCAGGCTCGCCTCAGATTTATGTGATGCGTGCAGGTTCGGGACAGGCGCAACGTCTGACATTTCAGGGTGATTACAACACCCAGCCGAGCTGGTCTCCCAAAGGCGACAGAATCGCTTATACTTCAAGGACCGGCGGAGGCTATAATATCTGCACAGTAAGTCCGGAGGGCGGAGGACCGTCCTGTCTGACCCGAGGCTCAGGAGACAATGAATCGCCTTCGTGGGCGCCGGACGGCAGCATGATTGTTTTCAGTTCGAATCGGGAAGGTCCGTCCAGAATCTATGTAATGACGTCTTACGGCACCGATCAGCGGAGTCTGCTTTCCCTCCCGGGACAGCAGACCGACCCTGATTGGTCGCCGGAGGGTATAAAATAAACAAATAAAACAAGCAAGTCAGGAGGAAAGATGGAAAAAAGGCGGTGGGCGGTTATTATCATCTGTTTTGCCATAGCAGGACTGATGCTGACGACTGCCTCATGTTCGAAGAAAAAGGTTGTAAGCGACGAGATGACGGCTGTCTCGAAGGATCAGCTTCAGAAACAGGGCGGCAGCGAAATTTCCGATGCTGACCGGCTGGCCAGAGAACAGGCTTTGGAAGATGCACGGCGCGCTCAGGAAGAAGGGGCAGGCAGCGGTTCCGGAGCAGGCAGCGGTTCCGGAGCAGGCAGCGGTTCCGGAGCTTCAGGTTACGGAGATGTCATAGACGGAGATATTTACTTTTCTTTTGACAGTGCCGTGCTTTCAGGAGAAGCTCAGGAAAATTTAAGGCGTAAAGCCGAATGGCTGCAAAGCCATGCGGACAGAAACGTGAGGATCGAAGGACATTGCGACGAACGCGGAACCAATGAATACAATATGGCTCTCGGAGACAGACGCGCCGAAAGTGCGAAATCTTTTCTGACCACATTGGGAATAGCGGGATCCCGTATGAACACTGTCAGCTACGGCGAAGAACGTCCTGCGGATTCCGGCAGCGGAGAATCGGCCTGGTCAAAAAACCGCCGGGCGCATTTTGTCGTGGAATAGGGATTGAAGATCATATAAAGCTGTCGTGAAATGTGAGGGTTCACGTTTCACGGCTTTCATACTTTATTCCTCAAGGAGTGCTATTTTACAGCAGGGCTTTTGTTATCAGGCGAAAGCTCCCGGTAAAAAGGAAGTGGGAAGTGAACAGTTCTGTTTTTCAATATTCACTTCTCACTATTCCCTTTTCTCACTTCCGAAACAGAGAATACCTGCCATGAGATACATCGTTCTGACAATTATAGCGGGGTGGTGTGCGGCCGCCCTGGGGGGATGCGCTTTACAGAGCGATCTGCTTGCCTTAAACGAGCGCATCGTGTTGCTGGAACAACAGACAAAAGAGGTGGAACAGCGTACAGTAGCGGCAAAGCGGGAACTGAAATCAAAAATCGAAACCTACAGCAAGACTCAGGATGAAAAAGAGCAGACTCTGCGAAGCCAGTCAGCGGGATTGCAGGCAACGTTTGACGGATTAAGGGAAGAAATTCAGGAACTGAGAGGCAAAATCGAAGAGTCGGATTATCTGTTGAAACGCCAACTGGAAACCATGAATGAATCCAACAGGAAAAATGAAACCCGCGTGGGCAAGATAGAGGAAATGATCAGCAGACCGGTCCCGTCGCCGGAGCTGACAACACCGCCGCAGACAGAGAGCGGTTCTGTCCAGATGCCTTCTCTGAAAACCGGCAGCAGTGACCCTGCCGTTGCATCTGAAAAACCATCCGCGGTCAAAGACGATATTTCCGAAGATGAACTGTATGAAAAAGCAAAACAGGCATTTGACAGAAATGATCTCAAAACTGCTTTGGAGGGATTTAAAAGGATACTGGAGAGCTATCCCAAAGCAAAACACGCGGACAATGCCCAGTTCTGGCTCGGAGAAATTTATTATAAGCAGAAAGATTATGAGAAAGCCATTCTGGAATATCAGACCGTGATAGAAAAATATCCCAAGGGCAACAAAACAAAAGCAGCCATGCTGAAACAGGGATTTTCCTTTTTCAACATCGGCGACAGAGCAAATGCACGTCTGATTCTGGAAGAACTCGTTCAGAAATACCCGAACACGCATGAATCAAAGCTGGCAAAAGAAAAGCTGGAGTGGTTTTAGCAAGTCGGATTCTGCTTTGATAAAATGATAAAAATTATCGGGATTGATCCGGGACTGGCAGAGACAGGCATAGCTGTTGTCAGCGGGGCAGGAGACAAAGTATCTGTATATTCGTTTGGCAGCATTCGGACATCTCCGAATATGCTGCTGCCTGAACGTCTGAATCGGGTTTTTTCCGATCTGCTTCCGTTGCTGGAGAGTGAAAAGCCTGACCTGATGGTTGTTGAAGATATATTTTCTTTGGACAGATACCCCAAATCCGGAATCACGCTGGGCAAAGTGACAGGAGTGATTCTGCTTGCCGCATATCGGATGAATTGCACAGTCACGGAGGTTCCGGTGCGCGAAGCCAAACAGATTTTAACCGGAAACGGCAATGCCGGAAAAGCACAGCTTGAAAAAGCCGTGCGGCATTTCTTAAAATCAGAAACTCCGATTAAGCCTTTCCATGCTTCCGATGCAATGGCATTGGCGCTGATCGGTCTGTTCCGTTATAAGGGATTCAGGGGCACGCCGGCGGCAATGCACCTGCGTGATGCCCTGACCCCCTGACTGAAATACCATGGTCTGAAATACCATGATCTGAAATACCATGATCGCTTATTTAGAAGGCAAACTGCTGGCAAAAGAAGAAGATCGGATACTGCTGCTTGTAAATCATATCGGATACGAGATTCTGCTTCCTGCCGTCGTCATGGAAAGCCTGAAAACATATACTGCCGGCGATCCCCTTTCTCTTCATATCTATTACCATCAGACCGAACGCCAGCCTAAGCCGGTGCTGATCGGCTTTAATTCCGAAATAGAAAAAGAATTCTTTCAGTATTTCATTTCCGTCGAGGCTATCGGTCCCATGAAAGCAGTAAAAGCCCTGAATATCCCCGTTTCTGCGATTGCAGCAGCCATTGAATCCGGAGATGTGGAAACGCTCAAAAACATGAAGAGCATCGGAACCCGTACAGCCCAGAAAATCATTGCCACCCTGGCGGGTAAGATGAGCAGATTTGCTCTGATTCAGGAGGGCAAATCCAAAGAAAAACTGCCTGCAAAGAATTTCGGGGATCAGGTGCTTGAGGTTCTGGTGTCTCAGTTGGGTCATAAGGCATCGGATGCTAAACTGATGATATCGGAGGCACTGAAACGTAATCCCGGCATTTCCTCGCCGGAAGCTCTGTTTGACGAAATTTATCGGGCATATAAACCCTAATCGGTAAAACGGCTTTGCAAGCCGTTTTGTCTGTGCTAAACCCGTTTTTTTTCTCGTTCCCAAGCCCCAGCTTGGGAACGTGGATGTTCATGAAGCCCTGCTTCGCATTTTCGTTGCCGGGAAGCTGGGGCTTCTCGGCAAGAGCGTTCCCAAGCTGGGGCTTGGGAACGAGAGGTAAAAAGACTTGATTATCGAGTAAAAGAAACGATTTGAGTCTGTTTTTAAGCAGGGGTGTTTTACCGTAAAGCGGCTTTGCAGTCCGTTTTGTATAAAATAAACAAACAAAAAAAGTAAGTTAGGAGGAAAGATGGAAAAAAAGCGGTGGGCGTTTATTATCATCTGTTTTGCCATATCCGGACTGATGCTGACAACAGCCTCATGTTCGAAGAAAAAGGCTGTATGCGAAAATCTGGACATACAGAAGGATCAACTGCCGAGACAGGCAGCAGGCGGGTCGGGAACTTCCGGTGCTGACACTCGGGCCAGAACACAGGCCATCGAAGATGCCCGTCGCGCGCCGGAAGATTATTCACGCCGGGGAGGTGAAGGCGACGGCGGCGGCGGTTACAGACCTTCAGGTTACGGCAATGTCATGGACGAAGATGTTTACTTTGCTTTTGACAGTGCCGTGCTTTCAGGCGAGGCCAAGGAAAATTTAAGGCGGAAAGCCGAATGGCTGCAAAGCAATGCGGGCAGAAGCGTGACGATTGAAGGACATTGCGACGAGCGCGGTACCAATGAATACAATATTGCTCTCGGAGACAGACGCGCGGAAAGTGCGAAATCTTTTCTGACAACATTGGGAATAGCGGCATCGCGGATGAACACGGTCAGTTACGGCGAAGAACGGCCCGTAGATCAGGGACACGGAGAATCGTCCTGGGCGAAAAACCGCCGCGCACATTTTGTTGTGCGTTAAAAAAGTGAGAAGTGAGAATTGAGAAGTGAGAATTGAAAAACGATATTCAATTCTCACTTTTCAATTCTCACTTCTGAGCGTGACCCTATCCGTCTTCGAAGCTTTATAAAGGAATTATATGAAAGCCTCTGTCATTCTGAAAAACAGCCGCGAGAAATCGCTGCTCCGGCGCCATCCCTGGATTTTTTCCGGCGCGGTAACAAAAATCATCGGCAGTATCCAGCCAGGTGAAACCGTTGATATTCTCTCATCAAAGGGGAAATGGCTTGCCCGCGGCGCGTATTCTCCTTTTTCTCAGATTACGGTACGGGTCTGGACATTCGATCCCGATGAAGACATTTCACAGGAGTTTTTTCATGCCCGGCTGAAACAAGCCTTCAATTCCCGCAGTCTGCTGATGAAAAACAATAATCTGACAGCCTGCCGGCTCGTAAATGCCGAGCCCGACGGACTGCCCGGGCTGATTGTTGACCGTTACGCGGATTTTCTGGTCTGCCAGTTTCTATCGGCAGGAGCAGAGCATTGGAAACAGGAGATCGCAGCCTGTCTGAAATCACTGATGCCTCATGCGGGAATCTATGAGCGATCCGATGCCGATGTCCGGGAAAAAGAGGGGCTGAAACCCTGTGCAGGAGTTCTTTCCGGGCAGGAACCGCCTGAATTTGTGGAGATTCAGGAAAATGACTTATATTTTCTGGCAGATATCCGCAGAGGACATAAAACAGGCTTTTATCTGGATCAGCGCGATAACCGGGCTGCGCTCGCTGAATATGCAGAAAATGCAGAGGTGCTGAACTGCTTTGCCTATACCGGCGGATTCGGCATTTACGCATTGAAACACGGCGCGGCAAAAGTAACGAATATTGACTCATCCGCTGATGCGCTGGCTCTCTGTGAACGCAACATCGCTCTCAACGATCTGGATATTGCCGCGGCGGAAAATGTAGAAAGCGATGTGTTTCAGATATTGCGGAAATACCGCGATTCGCGGCGGCAGTTCGATGTGATAATTCTCGATCCCCCGAAATTTGCCGAGTCCCGAGGGCAGTTGGAGCGCGCTGCCCGCGGATACAAAGACATCAATCTGCTGGCATTCAAGCTGTTGCGACCGGGCGGGATATTGTTCACATTCTCATGCTCCGGCTTGATGACTCCCGAGTTGTTTCAGAAAATCGTGGCAGACGCCGCACTGGATGCAAAATGCGAAGCACAGATGATCCGGCAGCTCGGGCAGGCTTCGGATCATCCCGTAGCCCTGAATTTCCCGGAAGGGCATTATCTGAAAGGTATGGTTTGCAGGGCAGGGAATATGTTCCCGTGACATTTCCCGCCATTCGTCCTTTTCCAATGTCATGAAGTCCGCATGAAGGCGAAACTGCGAACTTTTTACTCCCGGACATTTTCTCAGGCTTTCACCTGTTTCCGATTGTCTTTGTTCTATTTAAAAAACAGACCGATTTAATTTATTATTCTTTTTACTTCGAACTCACGTTAAGATATAGGAAAGGTATTTTTTCCATTGGATGAGATAAAAGAAGTGAAAATCTATTCGGGTGACACAGAGATATCTGAAAAAAAGAAAGCCGCAAAGGAGCCTTTCTTCTGTATTTGGCATATCATTACCGTTTTCATGGGAATTGCAATCTGTCTGTTCCGTTCCTATATTGAGATGTATCCCCAGAAGATAGAGTACGGATATTCCCGTGCAATCTATCCCCATATTGCATATATTTTATCTTTGCCGGGCCGGTGGATGCCCCTTTATTCAGTGTCGGAGTTATTTTTCGGAACCGTGTTTTCTGCGGTCATGATCTGGTTCTGCTGTCATTTTTATTTTTCTGTACGCAGAAAAGTACCCAAAGCAAAAATCATATTAAAAACATTATGTCATATTATTGCTGTTTTTTCAGCCGGTTATTTTTTATATATGACTGTCTGGGGATTCAATTATCTGCGGGAACCTTTTGCGGTTTCTCTCAATCAGGGAGAAGCAAAAGATTTGGCTGAATCGGATTATGAGCGGTTGGCAGAAGATATGATTTCTCTCGTCAATATTGTCCGTCCGTCCCGGTCCGCCGAAACAGATGAACTCTGGGAAACAGACGATACTGTGAGCATAACAGCCAGACGAGTTGTTGCAATGGCTTATATTTCGCGCATACCTTCTCTGCCTCCGACCAAAACCTTGTTTGCAAACGGAATATTGAACGCTTTCGGTATTTCAGGATTTTTTTCTCCCCTGTTTATGGAACCGCATATCAATGCCGATCTTCTTCCGTGGGAACGCCCCTTGGTCATGGCACATGAAAAAGCACATTTTCTGGGATTTGCTTCGGAAACAGACGCGGGTTTCATCGCTTATCTCACCTGTCTGACCTCTGAATCCGATATGCTGAGATATTCCGGGGCATTGAATATTCTGCTCTCTCTTCATTCCTATCTCCCGGAAAAGAATTGGGTAACATTTCGGGAGAGATTGCCGGAACAGGCACAGTATGATATAAAAGCCCGTCAGGAACGTATTCAGCAAAATTATGAACGCTATCCCCGTCTGATCCGTGCAGGTCAGAGCGTCAATGATATTTATCTCAGGCTGAATTCCCAGACACTCGGCATCGCATCCTACCG
>DYRK01000522.1 GCA_020718785.1 Desulfatirhabdium butyrativorans
GAAACCTTTGACCTTCTGAAGATAATCCTTATTTCCGACAATGTCTAATGTATTCCAGTTTTCGGACAGCCCGTTTAAGCAAATCCGAAGGCAGTTTTTTGGATTTACCCTTTACATAAAGATTTCGGGTATCTTTATCCGCAAATGTTTTAATGATGGCATAGTTTAATCTGTTGAGTCAGCTTTGTCAATAAATACAGACGGGCATGAATCTGCCTGCCCGGCCCCCTTGTGCAAGGAAAAAAAATGAAACCCAAACGATTGACAGCAAATCCGGGCATACCGCTTGTATGGATGCTGCTCATACTTCTGTGTGTTCAGACGGCATCTGCGGATCCGCCTGTGGCCACAAGCACGAGTTACCGGCTGTTCCGGGATATCGAAGCCGGTGCCGGCAAAATTGCCTCTGCAAGTTATGTCATGACAGGCATTGCCGGAGAAGCCTCCGTGTCGGATCACGCGACTTCAGCCGGCTATATATTGAGACCCGGATATAGTTTTTTATACGCACCTGACCCGCTTGCCGGTCCGAGCGGACTGAGCGCAACATCAGTCTCTCAGACCCGGATTGATCTTGCATGGACGGACAACAGCACAAACGAGACCGGATTCAAAATTTTCCGTGACGGTGTGCTGATTGCAACGGCAGCGGCAAATGCCAAGTCATACAGCGATGCGGGTCTGACCTGCGGCATGACCTACAGCTATGAAGTCAAAGCCGCAAATGCAAGCGGAGACTCGGATCCGGCGGCTATAAATGCGGCAACACAGGCTTGCGGCGGAACGCCTGCGGGACTGCCTGCTGCGCCCTCCGGATTGACTGCACAGCCCGTATCCCACGAGGCGATTTATCTTACATGGACGGACAACAGCAATAATGAAACCGGCTTTATCATCGAGCGATGGTCAATGGGCGCCGCATGGACAACGGCCGCTGTTGTCGGAGCGAATGTCACTTCTTATACGGATTCGCCGCTGAGTTACAGTTGGGAGTATCACTACCGGATCCGTGCATACAATGCCGACGGAAATTCGGATTACAGCAATGAGACATCGGCGATAACTTGGTTTCATCCGTATGAGACCTGCAACGGGCTGACGCTGAACGGTTCGGAAGCGGTCCGGGGTTCGGCCTCTGTTCAGGAAAATGCGCCTGCCGGAACCGTGATCGGGACACTCGGCACGATTGAACCCACCGGATCGCATCGCTACGAACTGTTCCCGGAGCCGGTGCCGGGCATTGACAGCCGATATTTCGTGATTGACGGGAATATGCTGAAACTCGGCGGGGCTGTAAAGCCGGATTACGAGGAGAAAAAGGAACTCCGGGTCAGCCTGCTGAGTATTGATACCGCAACGCCTTACGCGTGGTGTCACGCGGAATTTGTGATTGCCGTGACGGATGTTCCCGAAGCCCCGACATTCCTGCATCTGTCAAATTACGACGGATCGGTCCCGGAGAATCAAGCCCGGTTCTTATGTGGCAGATATTGTGACGGAAGACGACCCCGGAGACAGGCATACTTACAGCCTGATTTCCGGCGAAGGGGATACGGACAATGCCCTGTTTGCAATCTCCGGGAATACGCTCGTAACCGGTCCCGGAATTGACTATGAGACAAAGCAGAATCTGAGCATACGGGTGAGAAGCACGGATCAGAACGGAGCTTCATTCGAGCGGTTCATTGCTCTCACGGTAAGAAATACTCCGGATCCGCCGCTTCTCTCCGATATCGCAAACGTGAATACGGACGACGATGTTCCGGAATCGGTGAAATTCACGGTGAGAGATCAGGATACATCGTATGACTACCTGAGAATTTCCGTAAAATCGGATAATGCGGCGGTTCTTCCCGATGCGGATATCGCTTTATCCGGAACCGGCGCAGACCGCACTCTGACGATTACTCCGGTAAAAGGCAAAGCAGGCTCGGCGAAAATCACCGTGACTGTTACGGACGGCGAATTTACTGCCGAAAAAATCTTCACGCTTACTGTTACTGCGGGTCCCGGACTTCGGGCGATTGTCAGGGTTCAAATCGCAGCAGGCGATATACTGCATTATTCCGTAAGTATTACTAATGACGGCGACAGAGATGTTGCGGGAGTTGTATTTACGGTTCCGCTGCCCGAAGGCACGGAATATGCGGGTTCGGGCAAACGCTCCGAATCGGGAATCACTTATGACTCCGAGTCAAATAATGTGGAATGGACAGGAGATATTCCCGCAGGCGGAACCGCAGAAATCGCTTTCGATATCCGGGTGAAGTCCGGCGGAAGCATTGCTTTTTCCGATGCGGAAATTGCTTATGACTCGGACGGGAACGGCGTAAACGATGCTGTCCGCAAAGCGGATAATGAGACAGACGCAGATTTGAGCGTGAAAGACTGTATGCCCGGAGATATTGACGCAGACGGAGAAATCACTCTCGGCGATGCCGTGACCGTATTGCAGATTCTTTCCGGTTCGGTTGCCGAAATCTGTCTTGATGCAGATGTGAACGCCGACGGACAGATCGGAATTGCGGAAGCGGTATTCATCCTGAATGAGCTTTCGAAATAAGGTAAAGTAAAGCGGTTTTCAAACCCGCTTTACATCAAAATGAGAATTGCTGTATTGACAAAGGCTTCATTTACATTTAACTTGGATTATCAGATTTTAATAGTCTTAGGACTTACGCACTTGATTTATTTTTCTGATTCATTAGCGTTTATCAGCGTCCATCAGCGGTTAAAAATCATCCGGCTGCGTAACTCCTAAGTCTGAATTTGTCAGCACACTGCCGATTTTTTACAGAAAGTGAAAAGTATGAAAATTTATAATTATCCTTCGGACTCCGCGGAAAAAAAAGTTTCTGCCATTGTAAACCGTGAGATTGATTTCAAAAAAGAGCTTTTTGCCGAAGTCACGCAGATCATTGAAGATGTCAGAAACAACGGAGACAGCGCGCTGGTCGGGTATATCCGTAAATTCGATTCGCCCGGATTTACCGCAGAATCGCTCAGGGTGACAGAAGAAGAGATTGAAAATGCCGTGAAAAGGGTCGGAGATTCCTTTATTTTATCTTTAAACCGTGCAGTCGCCCAGATAGAAGGATTTCATAAACAGCAGCGCGGCAAATCATGGATCAACACGGACCGTCCCGGAGTCCTGCTCGGACAGATGCTCAATCCTGTGGATTCGGCAGGAATCTATGTGCCGGGCGGAAAAGGCGGAAAAACTCCGCTGGTATCTTCGGTGCTGATGTGTGCGATTCCTGCGAAAATTGCCGGGGTACGGCATATATCAATGGTCACGCCGCCTACCGCGGACGGCTCTGTAAATCCGCATCTGCTGGCAGCCGCCAAAAAAGTGGGCGTGAAAAAGGTCTATAAAGCAGGGAGCGCGTGGGCAATTGCCGCGCTTGCTTACGGAACCGAAACCATTCCCAAAGCAGATGTGATTGCGGGTCCCGGCAATATTTATGTCACCATTGCAAAAAAAATCGTATCCGGAACTGTGGGAATTGACATGATCGCAGGACCGAGCGAAATTCTGGTGATAGCGGATGATTCGGCAAACCCGGATTTCACCGCGGCAGATATGCTTTCTCAGGCAGAACATGATCCGATGGCGTCTGCAATGCTGGTAACTACATCCGAAATCCTTGCAAAAGCTGTGACCGAGGCTTTGGAAAAACAGCTTGAGCGACTTGAACGGGCAGATATTGCACGGGAATCGCTGGATAAATACGGAGCGATTCTTGTGGTTTCCGATCTTGACGCGGCATTGAAACTGGCAAACAGAATCGCGCCGGAACATCTGGAACTTCAGATTCGGAATCCTTTTGAGCATATCGGAGAAATTCGGAATGCCGGCGCGGTGTTTGTCGGAAATTACACGCCGGAGCCGGTCGGGGATTACATCGCGGGCCCGAATCATGTTTTGCCGACAGCAGGCACGGCCCGGTTTGCCTCCGCGCTGTCTGTGGATCATTTTGTCAAAAAGACCAGCCTGATTTATTATTCCGAATCCGCGTTCAGAAAAGAAGCCGGGGACATTGTCCGGCTCGCGGAAATCGAAGGGCTGGATGCTCATGCCAATTCGGTTAAAATAAGATTGTAGGGGCATGTCGGCGACATGCCCTGCTGAAACATGCCCTGCCCTGCTGAAAATGCGAACCAGAGGGCATGTCGCCGACATACGAGGGCATGTCGCCGACATGCCCCTACCGAAAATTCAAAGTGCTGGATGCCCTGG
>DYRK01000523.1 GCA_020718785.1 Desulfatirhabdium butyrativorans
GACTTTTATTCATTAATTTTCAATGAGTTAAAAGATTATCTTAAAAATGTGTTAAGTACGACATCCATTAAAACAAGGATTGAAACCCTCCTATATTTCTCCTGTCCCGTCGCACGCATAACAGGTTTAAGTACGACATCCATTAAAACAAGGATTGAAACAATAGTCTGGAAAGGACAAATCCAGCAGCCCGATTTCGGCGTTTAAGTACGACATCCATTAAAACAAGGATTGAAACCCCCCGAAGTTCGAGAATATCCGAAACAGATATCCCCGTTTAAGTACGACATCCATTAAAACAAGGATTGAAACCCAAATATCCGAGCAGTATCTCTGAGATCATTGTCTGCGTTTAAGTACGACATCCATTAAAACAAGGATTGAAACGAGAACAGCACGCCAGAATACCGGTCAGAAGTTTCGTTTAAGTACGACATCCATTAAAACAAGGATTGAAACGACGTGGTCACATGGATTATGACGATCAGTTCGAGGGAGTTTAAGTACGACATCCATTAAAACAAGGATTGAAACCGGTGGCCACGATAATTTTGAACATAGCGTTTTTCAGTTTAAGTACGACATCCATTAAAACAAGGATTGAAACTTTTCAACACAAATTGTGCGACCACATAAACTGTAGCAAGGTTTAAGTACGACATCCATTAAAACAAGGATTGAAACCAACCGGCTCAGGTTGTTCCTCAGGACTTGCGTGGTTTAAGTACGACATCCATTAAAACAAGGATTGAAACTCGTCTGCGCCTTCACTGCCGTTACGAATAGCGTTTAAGTACGACATCCATTAAAACAAGGATTGAAACCCTCAATTTCGGCAAGCCATTGTTTGACCTCGGCATGAGTTTAAGTACGACATCCATTAAAACAAGGATTGAAACCGGAACCAACAAGGCTTCCGCGCGGTAACGCACACGCGTTTAAGTACGACATCCATTAAAACAAGGATTGAAACCGCGAGCCGCGCGCATTAGAAGGTACCCCAACGCGAGTTTAAGTACGACATCCATTAAAACAAGGATTGAAACTCATGCTTTCGTTTGTGGCGGAAAGAAACTTCGAAGTTTAAGTACGACATCCATTAAAACAAGGATTGAAACAAGAGTATTGCACCCACAAGGTGGGATAACGACCTGCAGGTTTAAGTACGACATCCATTAAAACAAGGATTGAAACTACTACAGGGAGTGGCCTATGCGTGAAGGCAATAGAGGTTTAAGTACGACATCCATTAAAACAAGGATTGAAACATCACCATTTTTGACTACAACACTTCTGACCCAAACCGGGTACCGAAACCAATCCGGGAGGCATATGATAACATTATAACAGGCAGGGGAACTCCCAGACAGGATAATTGTGGTAATCAGAAAAGGTTCCGTGCGGATGAACTCAAGGAATCCGCTAAAAGTCGGAATGTCTGGGAGGGAGCTAAGGAATGGGATGTGCCGGGAACGAATCATCGTATTCTTGAGCGTTCAGACGGCACGTTCGGATATGTAAAGAATCACGATTATTCACATATCTTCCCGTTTCCAAGTCCGTGGTATTAATGCCTGTATCGGATGACTTTGTATTTTTGTTCACATAAACTTAATCATGAATAAAACGTGAGTTGATGCCGCAAACCCGGAAAGGTGTCTGAAAATTCCCCCGGCCGTATCACCGTGAGCGAAAACGGGACACGGGGCAGGTGTTTTCGGGCACCTTCCGCGGCGCAACCTTCAGAGGTGAAAAAATGAGCAACAACCTGGTAAAAAAAGACAAAAACTGTCAAGCCTTATATGAACTGAGAACACTGGATACAAGAGGAGATATCGCCGATATTCTGAATTTCATTCAGGAGGAATTCCTGGTCTGCCGCCAAACTGCCAAAAAGATGATCAGGCCCGGCATATCGCTGGTTTACCACCTTGATAAAACAGAAGCTGAGGAACATCTCAGAAGATATGAAACTGAGGGACTGTTGTGCGAAATAGTTCAAATGGGAGAGGAGGAACTCCGCAGGCTGATGAACGAAACCTGATGTCTGGTTTGCGGGGTCGCCTCGTGGATGTCGGAGGTGTCATTTACGACTATGACGGCGACGGTTTCCTGAAGAAGAAGACCGACGGATCGGATGTGACAGAATATGCGTACTCTTCCCGCGGGGAACTTCTGAACGTGACCCTGCCCGGCGGCAGAGCCGTTGCGTATGTGCATGACCCGCTGGGGAGGCGCATTGCGAAGAAGGTCGGCGGCACTGTTGTTGAGAAGTACCTGTGGCAGGGGCTGACACGGCTGCTTGCTGTGTTTGACGGGAACAACGCTCTCATCATGCGATTTGAGTATGCGGATGCCCGGATGCCCGTCGCTATGACTAAGGCCGGTACGACGTATTATCTCGGGTATGATCAGGCGGGTTCGCTGAAAGCCGTTGCGGATGCCTCCGGAAATGTGATAAAAAAGATTGAGTATGACTCGTTCGGAAATATCATAAACGGGACGAATCCGAATTTTGCAGTGCCGTTCGGCTTTGCGGGAGGATTGTACGACAGAGACACGGGGCTTGTGCGCTTCGGCTACAGAGATTATGATCCTGAAACGGGAAGATGGACGGCGAAAGACCCGATACTCTTTGCGGGCGGAGATACTGATCTGTACGGGTATTGTCTGAATGATCCGGTGAATCTGAACGATCCCGCAGGACTTTTTTCTGTAACAGGCTGCGGTGACGAAGAAAGCCGGATTCGTTCCGAAGTGATCAGAGCCTGCGGAAATTTGGATTCTGTCATATCAGATCCGGAACTGAGGGAATGTATCCGGGAGAGATGTGATAAAGCGGAAATCAGATGCGAAGAGCCGGCAGCATGTGACGGAGATGAATGTGCCTATACTTCATGCTTCCTGAGCGTTTTTTGTTCATCCGGGGTTCATCTTTGTACTGATAATCCTTCTCCCGCATGTAAAAAATATGGAGAAATAGCTGTTCATGAATGGGCGCATAGCTGCGGATGGGATCACGGGGACGGCAAAGGAGTTCCGGGGGATACGGGAAAAATTAAATAAAAAAGCATGATGCGGCTTCAAACAAATTTTTCCGAAAAATATTAAAGCGGAGAATGCCGGTGCTCCGCTTTAATATTTTTTTCTCCCGGTACGGCAGATTTCATTTTTACTGCACAATATAAAGCTGTTTGCGGGGATTACGGCAATGATAAAAATTAAGAGTGCCGCAATTATCTTATCGTTAGCGCTGACTGCCTCATGTTGTTATAAACACAGGGACTATATCAGCAGCTTTTTACTGAAAGGGCAGATTGCCGACAAACACAGCGGTCTGCCTCTCAGACAGATTAAATTTTTTTTTGTGGACACAGGTCTGGATTATAAAAGATCAAAATATCAGCATACTGTAAAAATCGGAGAGAGCGACATGCTCGGGAACATTAATGCAGAGTACAGTTACTGGTGGGGAAGAAATGAAAAATTTTTTAACAAAAAAGATAAGCACTTTGCTATAGAATTAAGGGGAGAACACTATATTTCGAAGCGTATTTATTTCAGCCTGTCCGACCTGATACGAAGCAGCGGAAAGTTAAACGTCCCTCTCGGCATAATATATCTTGAACCGAGATAAGCGGTGCATTGCAACAATACCGCAGAAAGCCTCACGTATGCGGGAGACAGGGCAGATTACAGCTATGACAATGACGGTCTGCTCACCGGAGCCGGAATTTTCGGCATCACCCGGAATGCCGGGAACGGGCTGCCCGACTCCGTAAGCGATACCGCCCTGAACCTGAGCCGGAGCTTCAACGGCTACGGAGAGGCAGACTCGGAGATTTTCTCGGTGAACGGCACGGGCCTTTTCTCATGGTCGGTTCTCCGGGATAAGAACGGCAGAATCACGCAGAAAACGGAGAGTTGTGCCGGCGGAACAGCGGCTGTTTACGAGTATGACTATGATGCGGCCGGGCGGCTGCTGTCCGTCACGGAAGAGGGGGAGGGTGCCGTTGAAAGTTATCGGTATGATACCGCTCCTTACGGAACCCGGACTTATGAGAAAAGATACGGCACCGGCAGAATATTGCGGTATGATGAGGAGGACAGACTGTACGAAGCAGGCGGTACGGCTTACCGGCACGATGAGGACGGTTTCCTCGTCAGCAAAACACAGGGGACGCAGGTCACGGCATACGATTACTCGCTCCGGGGCGAACTTC
>DYRK01000524.1 GCA_020718785.1 Desulfatirhabdium butyrativorans
AGCCGGGGCTTGGGAACGAGAAAAAATGAAAGAAAGAAAAAAAGCTTATGAAATCGGGTTCCGGTACGGATTATCCCCGGATGCAGTGGCATATTGCAGATGTTCTTGACGCGACCGGCGGAGAAGTGCTAATGACAGAGAACTGTCAGATGAAAAGCGATAACATGCCGCAAAGCAATTCAGTGTTTGCGGGGATATCCATTGATTCGCGTACTGTCGTTCCGGATGAAATCTTTGCTGCTGTCAAAGGCAATGTCCATGACGGACACGGTTTTATCGGGGATGTTGTGAAAAAGGGTGTCCGCGGTATTATTGTTGCCAAAGACAAAGCCGGGGAACTTCCATGTGCGGAACTGAAAGGAAAAAACATTATCTGCTTCGCGGTAAAGGACACGGTGAAAGCGTTGGGCGATCTCGCTACTTATAACCGAAAGCGTTCAAAAATTCCGCTGACAGCAGTGACCGGCTCAAACGGCAAAACTACGACGCGGAGAATGACCGTTTCCGTGCTTTCCCGGAAATTCAGGACTCTGACCGCCTACTCGAATTACAACAATGAAATCGGAGTGCCTCTTACGCTTCTGAATCTCAGCGCGGAGCATGAGCAGGCTGTGCTGGAACTGGGCATGAACCATCCCGGAGAAATCGGCAGACTCGGCGAAATCTGTATGCCTGATGTTGGGATAATAACGAATATCGGTCCCGCGCATCTTGAATTTTTAGGATCATTGGACGGGGTCATGAGGGCAAAAGGCGAGCTTCTGGAAAAAATAAAACCCGTAGGAATCGCGGTCTTGAACGGAGATGATCCGAGATGTCTGACTATAGCTTCGGAAACAGACCGGAATGTGCTTCTTTTCGGCTTTGGCGGCAACTGCCATATTCGCGCAGAAATGGCTGAGGACGTGTGTCCGGCAGGAAACTGTTTTACGCTGGCACTGCCCGGAGGGGAACGCGTGCCGGTCAGTCTGAAAATTCCCGGCAGATTCATGGTTTACAATGCCCTTGCCGCGGCAGCCGCGGGTTTTGTGCTGGGATTGTCAGCAGACGACATCAAATCAGGGCTTGAAAATTATGTTCCGGCTCATGGACGCATGAATATTATTAAAACAGACAAAGGCGCATTTATTATTGATGATACTTACAATGCAAATCCGGGTTCTGTGGAAGCCGCTATAGAGGCACTCAGATCGCTGAAACAACTTGCCAGGGGCATATTCGTTGCCGGCGATATGCTCGAACTCGGAGAACATTCTTTGGCAATGCACAGAAAAATCGGCCGGCTCGCAGCGGCTTCGGGTATAGGGAAGCTGTTCATTACAGGCAGATTTGCAGAAAACGTGGCATCAGGCGCCCGGGAAAGCGGCATGTCATCCCGGGATATTTTCATCGGAAATAAAACAGACATCATTGAAACGCTGAAAAACATGCTCGGAGCCGGGGACTGGGTCTTAGTCAAAGGTTCCAGAGGCATGGGCATGGAAGATGTTGTAAAAGGATTGACAGATCGGGGAACCGAGTCTTAAAAAAAGTTGCAACCTGATTTCAACGGACTCCGATCACAAAAACTCATTATGATATATCATTTTCTGTATCCGCTTCACACAACTGTATCGGCAATGAATATTTTCCGATACATCACATTTCGGACCATCTATGCGAGTCTGACCGCGTTTCTGATCTGCTTTTTTCTGGGACCATGGATGATCCGGAAACTTACTGAAATACAGATCGGCCAGTATATCAGGGAAGATGGTCCTCAGAGCCATCACAAAAAAGCCGGAACCCCCACAATGGGAGGAGTGCTGATTATTTTTTCCATTGTCGTATCAACTCTGCTGTGGGCAAATCTTACGAATGCTTATGTCTGGATACTTCTGCTTGTAACCCTGGGTTACGGGGGAATAGGTTTTGCAGACGATTATCTGAAGGTCATACGAAAACATAACAAAGGAATCAGCGCGCGTCAGAAATTCCTGATGCAGACATTGCTGGCACTGATTGCAGGCAGTATGGTTTACTCCTGCACGAATTTCAATACGCATGTGACCGTACCTTTTTTCAAAAATATTTCCCCGGATCTGGGATGGGGATATATATTTTTCGCAGCCGCGGTAATTGTCGGGACATCCAATGCGGTCAATCTTACGGACGGACTGGACGGACTTGCCATAGGACCTGTCATCATTGTTTCGGTGACATACATGGTCTTTGCATACACCGCGGGAAATATCAAAATTGCCGATTATCTCCAGATCATTTACGTTGCCGGATGCGGAGAAGCCGCTATTTTCTGCGGCATTCTTGCCGGAGCGGGGCTGGGATTTTTATGGTTCAACACTTATCCCGCGCAGATATTCATGGGTGATGTGGGGTCACTTTCTCTGGGAGGAATCATCGGCACGGTTGCTGTAATCACCAAACAGGAACTTATGCTTATACTTGCCGGCGGGCTTTTTGTACTGGAAGCTTTGTCGGTAATTTTTCAGGTGGGATTCTTCAAAATAACAAACGGACGCAGAATTTTCAAAATGGCGCCTTTGCATCATCATTTTGAACTGAACGGATGGCCCGAACCCAAAGTGATTGTCCGTTTCTGGATTATAGCGATTGCGCTTGCGTTATTTTCTGTCAGCACACTGAAATTGAGGTGAGAGGTGCGGGGTCAGAGGTCAGAGGCTTTTTAACCTATGACCTCGAACCCCGAACCCGGTACCTCGGAACTTGAAAACCAATGGAACTTTATAATAAAAAATTTCTTGTCGCGGGTCTCGGCATGTCAGGGGCTGCGTCAGCAAGATTTCTGAAAAACAGGGGAGCCTCGGTCACGGTCACAGATATGGCAGAGGAACAGAATTTGCGTGTTTATGCTCCGATGATGCGTGAACTGGGCATATCTCTGGAACTCGGACAGCACTGTATCGAGACATTCGAAAATGCGGATGCTGTGGTGCTGAGTCCCGGAGTTCCGCATACTATCGCGCCGGTAAAAGCTGCAATCGCAAAAGGGATTCCGGTAATAGGGGAAATCGAGCTTGCTTTTCGTTTCATTGCAGAACCCATTGTTGCAGTAACCGGGACCAACGGTAAAACCACCGTAACCACATTGCTGGGAAAAATGCTTGAAAACAGCGGGTTCAAAGTATTTGCAGGCGGAAATATCGGAAATCCCCTGATTGCTTACGCAGACAGCGGTGACAAAGCAGACCGGATTGTTTTAGAAATCAGCAGCTTTCAATTGGATACGATTGATACTTTCAGACCGCGTGCAGGAGTGCTGCTCAATATCACCGACGACCATTTGGACCGTTATCCCGATTTCATGGCTTACGCCAAAAGCAAAGCCCGGATATTCGAAAATCAGACAGAGGATGATGTCGCGGTTCTGAACATGGCTGATCCCGCGGTCCGTGAGGTCACGCAGCATATCAGAAGTCGGAAAGCGGGGTTCGGGGTGAGGGGTGAGGGGTCAGAGGTTCTCACCTCTCACCCCTCACCCCTTACCTCTAACCTTCTCATAGGCAGCCACAACGAGGATAATGTTTCAGCAGCCTGTCTTGCCGCGCTGTCCGCGGGTGCGACGAAAGAGGGAATTCAATCCGCGCTGGATAATTTCAAGGGATTGCCGCATCGGATAGAATATGTCGCCGAAATCGCCGGGGTGAGGTATTTTGACGATTCCAAAGGCACAAATACGGACGCGGTGATAAAAGCCCTTGAATGCTTTGATTTTCCTGTGATTCTGATTATGGGAGGACGCGGCAAAGGCGGCGCGGAAGGAAACGGATTTCATGTATTGAAAGAATCGGTGTGCCGGAAAGTCAAGCATCTCATCGTGATGGGAGAAACAAAGGAAGAACTGAAGGCTGTTTTGGGAAAATCTGTGTTGACGACAACCGCCGACTCGATGGAAGATGCGGTTTGTCAGGCGCATCGTGCCGCGGTATCCGGAGACACGGTGCTGTTATCCCCGGCATGTTCGAGTTTTGATATGTACCGCAGTTATGCCGAGCGGGGACAGCGTTTCTGTGAGGCTGTAAAAAAATTGTAGGGTGGGTTTCACCCGCCATGCAAGAAAGCGAGAATTGAAAAGAAACAATTTGGGTCTATGTTAAGGATATGGCGTTTAACAAAGTGAACCGTTCCAAAGCTGGGGCTTTGGAACGAGAGAAAGCGAGAAGTGAACCGTTCCAAAGCTGGGGCTTTGGAACGAGAGAAAG
>DYRK01000525.1 GCA_020718785.1 Desulfatirhabdium butyrativorans
CCGGCTTCGGGGCGTCTCCTGTCACGGGAAGCCGGGGCTTCCCCGGCAAGTGCGTTCCCAAGCCGGGGCTTGGGAACGAGAAAACTCAGGCAGTTTTATGTCGAACTCACGTTAATAAAGGAAAGGCAATGTCGGATCCGAAAAATACCCATATCGCGGAAAAGCCCCTGACTTCGGTGATGGAAGACTATTTAGAGGCGATTTTCGATCTCGATCAGGACAAAAAATTCGTCAGGGTCAGAGATATTGCCAAAAAGATGGATGTCAAAATGCCCTCTGTCACCAGTATGCTCAAGACCTTGAACGAACGGAACCTCGTGAATTATGAAAAATACGAATATGTTGAACTCACGGAACAGGGCGCGGATATCGGCAGGGAAATCCGGCAGCGGCATGAGATTATCCGGAAATTTCTGATTGAAATACTCAAAATTGACTTTGAAACCGCAGATGAAGACGCATGCAGGATAGAGCATACGCTCAGTCCTTCGACTCTGGACAGCCTCTCGGATTTCATGGAATTTATTCAGATATGTCCTCTGGGCGGAGAGCGGATGAATCTTTTCGAAGACTATCGAAAAAGAAAAATAATTAAGCGGTAACTTATATTTTTTTGCCTTAAAATTAGACAAGTAAAATATTAATATGCGAGGTTAATATGGATTCGGACAAAAACGATCTGATGCTCAGAACGGTGCGTGAGAGCATTCAGTCTTTATATCAGGATATTGAAAAACATCGTTATGTGATAGGTTCCATTTTGGAAGGACAGTCTGAAGGACAGACTCATCGCTCGCTGTGTTCCCGTGAACTCCGGCTGAAAGCAGCAATCAGGGAAGCTGTCGAAGTTCTGGATGAAAGCCGGAAAGCATTCAAATCCAAACGGCTTGAGACCTTACGCAGACAACTGACTCAGGCATTGGCTGAAACTGAATCGCTTTATTGAATAATCGGCGTCATAATCTGCGCTTTCTGAATTTTAAAGTAAAACGCCCAAGCTAAAAACAGGCGCAAATCGTTTTGCCGATGAAACGACTTGCAAAGTCGTTTTACAAAAGCTCAATTTATGCCGGTGTTGAGTATGAATAAGTATCCGAAAAAGACGGTATGTCAATAAATTTTAATGTCGAAGAAAAAAATACTTGACAAGCACAAAATCCAATGGTATTAATCCTTCCGTTTGATATTAGTTCAATCTAATAAATATTTACTGATAAAACATTTTGGGATGTCTTACGGTTTCCGGC
Source organism: Desulfatirhabdium butyrativorans (assembly GCA_020718785.1). Taxonomy (GTDB): domain Bacteria; phylum Desulfobacterota; class Desulfobacteria; order Desulfobacterales; family DYRK01; genus DYRK01. The sequence continues at coordinate 1,248 of DYRK01000525.1, forward strand.
TGAAGTCAGCCGCGGAAAAAGTGAAGGCGTAACTCGACAGGGATGAAACCCTCGGGCTGCGCCTTTTTTTTGTCGGTTCGTAAACAAGGAGTGCTAAAATTCCTTTTTAGCAAAGGAGGTATTCATGCACAATCAGAGCAGGATATTGCCGGATTTCAGGAAAATTGAGAAACAGAGCGATTCGTGTTCCCGTCTGAGGTTTTGGGAGACCGATGATTTTTTTTCATGTCCCATTGCCGGAATATGTCTCAGTGTGTCCGAGCAAAAACAACTGCTTAGAAAAGCAGGGTTTTGTCTGAAAAAAACCGGTCATTCCAAAATGCACGAAATTCTGGTTTCCAGTTCCAAAAATGAAAACCGTCTGTCCCGGAAAATTGACAGTCTGCTTTCCCGCAAATTTTCCCGGGAATCGGAATTGTTCGGCAATATGACGGAAACAGAACTGGAAGAGCAGTGGCAGACTTGTCTTGATACCGGCGAATATATCGGAATGTTTTGGTATCTTGCCTCCCGCCCGAACCTGTCAAAGGAATTTCGGCGGAAAGTGTTCGGAGATATTCATATGTCTATGCACATCGGCAGTCAGGAGCGTGCGGACATGATCCGTCGCAGTTTGCGGCTGGAGGAACAAATCCGCAAATCCGCAGAAAAAGCCGTGGAAGAGATCGGGAAGAGGAAAGTTCTGCAAAAGGAGGTCGAATCCCTGCAAAAAGCAAGGGATGAACTGAAAGGGAGCCTGGAGGCTTCTGAAAAACAAAGGATTCTGCTTGAGATCAGGCTTGAAGAAAGCGGACTTTACGCGGAGATCAAGGTACTGAAAGCCGAGCTTGAAGCATTGAAAAAGGAAAACCGGAAACTGAAAGCCGAGCAGACAAAAATTTCCGAAAAAGCTGCCTTGTTTGCCAAACAGGTGATCGCTCTCGAGACTGAAAAAAAGCAATCGGCTGCCGATCTGATGCGCCGCAAAGAGCTTGAAATAAATTTTCAGAAAGAAATTCAGAAAATTATGAATCAGCTCTCCGGAATAAAGGGCTGCAATCAGAGCTGTCCCTCTTTTGATCTGTGCAAAAAACGGGTGCTGATTGTCGGCGGTGTCAGCAAAATGGAATCGCTGTATCGTCAGGTGATCGAACAAAGCGGCGGCATTTTCGAATACCATGACGGTCATGTCAAAGGCGGGGTGAGCAGACTCGAATGCAGTTTCAAACGGGCAGATATCGTGCTGTGTCCGGTCAACTGCAACAGCCATGCAGCATGTACCATAGTCAGGCAATTGGGCAAAAAGCACAATAAACCGGTTCGGATGCTTTCCGGGTCCGGGCTGAACGCCGTATTCCGGGGAATTCGCATACCTGAACGCGCAGAAACTGCAAATGAAGTTTCCGTTCCGGCAGAAACAATATGAATTCAGACAGCATAAAATCCATGAGGGCAATTCATCAGTTTGCCGAATCGCTGGGCAAAGCTATTGACGCCAAAGACGCGTACACGGAAAGCCATTCGCTGGAAGTAGCGGAAATATCGCGTATTCTGGCATTGTCTCTGGGTCTGGGAACAGAGCCTGCTGATATCATTCATATTGCCGGACATCTTCATGACATCGGAAAAATCGGCGTTCCGGATCATCTTCTGAACAAACGCGGCAGTCTGAATGAGGAAGAAAGGCTGCTCGTCCGCAGGCATCCGCAGATCGGGGCCGCGATTCTCAGTCCTGTTCAGGAAATTGCTGCCGCGGGGATCTGCGAAATGGTGCTTTATCACCACGAGCGTTATGACGGACAAGGATATCCGCTGGGGCTGAAGGGCGATGATATTCCTTTGGGCGCGAGGATCATTGCCGCGGCAGACAGTCTCTCGGCAATGACCGGCTCCCGCTCCTACCGTCTGCCCAAAGGTTTCGATGCGGCACTGAATGAAATCCTGAGATGTTCCGGCACCCAGTTTGATCCCCATGTAGTCAATGCCTTGTCTGCAAATGCAGACAGGGTTCGAAATATTTTGTTTTCATTAAACAGGAGGAAAAAGCATGAGCGCAAATTTTCAGATCGAATCGAGAACCAGCAACGGCGATCTTCATCTGAAGCCCAGAGGCGATTTCGACGGGAGTTCCGCGTTGGAATTGCTCAATCTGATTCGTAACCGATATGACGGCAAAGGCAGAGTTTTTATTGACACCAAGCATCTGCATAATGTCTGCCCTTTCGGATGCAATACCTTCCGCTTCGGGCTGAATCTGAATCTGCTGCCTGCGGAGCGTATTTTTTTCAAAGGGGAAAAGGGCTTCGACATAGCGCCCAACGGGAGCAAAGTCATTGTTGCAAAAAAGCACGAATGTTGCGGCAACTGCAAAAATTGCTCCTGCTCTGCCAAGAAAAAACTTTCCGAATCAGGAGGGTTATCACAATGACCCGTTTGGCTATGCGGCGGATGAAGGACAATCAGGGAGGCATCATTGCCTCTGTGAAAGCTGCGGGAGAATTGGGCAGGCGCATCCGGGATATGGGGCTTGTTCCCGGAACCGAAATCAGAATTCAGGGACGCGCGCCGCTCTATGATCCGGTTGCCCTGAGAATCAAGGGATTCACACTGACCCTGAGAAATCGGGAAGCAGATTATATCGAAGTTCCGTAGTTCCGTAGGTTGGGTTAAGGAACGAAACCCGACGCCGACAATCATTTCTCATATTGGCGGAGCATGAAAATGTCGGGTTTCGTTCCTCAACCCAACCTACATGACTTCGGCTTCCATGTGTAGGCAATCAGTTCCGTAGGTTGGGTTGAGGAACGAAACCCGACGCCGACAATCATTTCTCATATTGGCGGAGCATGAAAATGTCGGGTTTCGTTCCTCAACCCAACCTACATGACTTGCAAAGCCGTTTTACAGTAAAACGATTTTGCAAATCGTTTTTCGGATAAAATCAGAATATTATGATTTTTTGTCCGGTAGTATGCCAGCCTGTGTAT
>DYRK01000526.1 GCA_020718785.1 Desulfatirhabdium butyrativorans
ACAACGATAAACTCGGATCTGGCTTTTTCACTGGATGAGGCAAAAGCCAGATGCAAACCCGTATCCAATGCTTCTTTCAGCCAATCGCTGAACTGCAATGCCTCGGTGTTTTCAAACAGAGGAATGGTCTTTTCAGAGAGACCGAATGTCTCTTTGACATTTTCCATGTTAAAGCTGCTGTATGCCATAGTTCTTGATTACCCTAAAAAAACTTTCATAAATATTTTATATTGTTATATCTGCCTTCTGCGTCTTCACAAACAACTGAACTTTCTGCGTGCTTGCCATTTTCTTTTTCAATATCTGAATGCTCGTACCGGCTTTTTCCTCGTTCCCAAGCCCCAGCTTGGGAACGTCTCTGACTCGAAGCCCCTGCTTCGAGTTGTTTATTTACGAGAAGCCGGGGCTTCTCTCCAAGTGCGTTCCCAAGCCAGGGCTTAAGAACGAGAAAAATACTCATTTCAGAGCATTTTTCAAAATTCATTTTTCACTCGTCCATCTGAAGCCGGATAAGCGCATCAAAAACATTGTCAAATTCATCAGATACCGAATCAATCACCGTGGGACCGATCAACCTGTTTCCCTCGTCCATGATGCTTTCCACGATTCCCTTTCTGATGGTATATGCCCTGACGTCTTCATATCTGATGGCACAATCCAAGTCTATAATCTTTCCGACTTCTTCGGGATTCTTTTCTTTTGCCACCTCAGACGCCAATATCAGATTATTGATGGCAGTTAAAATATAAGGGCTATGCGTCGTAATGACAAAATTATCCTTTCGTTGATGATTGTAAATGATTGCAATAATAGAGACAATATGCTTCTGAGACACCGGAAAAAGATGCGCTTCAGGCTCTTCTATAAAAAAAACGTACTTCTCATTTTTTAGTGAAAACGGGACAAGCGATAAAATAATCAGCATCGGTAAGGCTTCCTGCTGCCCCGAAGAGGCATCTGCAAGATTAGTATTTTTATTGTTATATGTTATCCAGTCTTGTCCATTTTCATATCTGTATTTGCCAAGCAAAATAGCTTCTGCAAGACTCTTTATTTTACTTTCTATCCCCGTTGTTGACTGTGGCGAATAGAATTGTTTTGACATTTCATAAGCAGCACCAAAGGTTTTCATAAAAAGATCAATCTCTATGTCTCTGATTAAAAAAGAAAAAAGATTCTTCTGAAGGTTGGCAAAAAAAGATCGGCCTGCGGGAATGAATACAGATCTGTGAAAGCTGTCTCCGATTTTGGGATTAGTAATATAAGGATAAATGATTTCCCAAAAAGCTTCTTCTTTAGTCAGATATTCAGCCTGTCTTTTCTTGTATTCTGATTTCAACTTCTGATGCAGCCGAGCTAAATTTTTTGAATAATCTAATTTTAAAGACAATTTTCCATTTTTGCCTTTTCTGTGAACAAGAGATACTTCAAACTCATTAATTTGATAAACAATTTCAAATTCCTGATCACCCCATGTGTACTTAGGAAAACATTTCTCAAAAACAGATTTTCCTCCTTTTTGAATCTGTGTTTTTGTTTCTGAATTTTCCGCTGAAAACAGATAAGCGTTATAAATAAACTCTCTGAAAAAATAAAGCACTTTGGCGATGATGCTTTTTCCGCTTGCCTGCGGACCGATAATCAAGGTCAGTCTGCCGACATCCATATCGCATTTTTTGATAAGCAAGAAATTTTTTATCTTTAATCTTTCCATATTGTTACCCCAAAGTTCGGAGAAAAAACCGAGTTTCTTAAAGAAACTCGGTTTCTGAACCGTTACCTTATTTTAAGCTATTGGCTTTCAGCGTTTCCACAATATTATCAAGGGGAACAGAAACCTGTTCCTTTGTCGCCATGTTCCGCAAAAGAACTGCGCCCTCTTCCAGTTCTTTATCTCCCACAATCAGCACATACGGCGCGGCGAGCTTATCAGCCCGTTTCATCTGGCTTTTTAAACTGCTGTCCCCGAAAGCGGTTTCTGCTTTGATGCCCTGCATATTGAGCGCACATGCCCATTCAAGTGCTTTTGACTGACTTTTTTCACCCAGCGCGGCAATGAAAACATCCGGCTTCTGTTCAAAATCAGAGGCTTTCAAGCCCGTGATTTCAGTGAGCCGGTCAAAGCCTATCGCAAATCCTATGGCAGGAATATCCGGTCCTCCCAGCGTCTTTACCAGCCCGTCATATCGCCCGCCTCCGGCAACCGCGTTCTGCGCGCCCAAAGAACCGGTCTGGATTTCAAATGTTGTCCGGGTGTAATAATCCAGCCCCCGGACTAATCGCTTGTCTGTCACAAAAGGAACATCAAGATTTTTCAGCGAAGTCTTCAATATGTCAAAATGCTCCGCGCATTCGGGACATAAATGCTCCAGCACAGACGGCGCGTCTGTCACGGCTTCCCGGCATGTCGGCACTTTGCAGTCAAGCACGCGCAGAGGATTGCGGCTGCTCCGTCTCTGACAGTCGGCACATAGCGCGTCGGTCTTGGATGACAGAAATTCCGAAATCGCTGTCCTGAAATTCGGGCGGCAGACCGGACATCCGAGAGAATTGATATGCGCCTCGGTATCTGTGACCGACAGCCTTGAAAAAAGGTTCATCAGCATGAAAATCAACTGCGCGTCAATATATGCAGACCCTACCCCGAACACTTCGGCATTGATCTGATAAAACTGGCGGTATCGCCCTTTCTGGGGTCTTTCCCTGCGGAACATGGGACCGATGGTGTAAAATTTCCGCACCGGGTCCGAAGCATAAAGTTTGTGCTGAATATAAGACCGCACAATGGACGCTGTGGCTTCGGGACGCAAGGTAATCAAATCCCCTTTTCTATCCGGAAAGGTGTACATTTCCTTTTCCACAATGTCCGTATCTTCGCCGATGCTCCGCGCAAAGAGTTCGGTCTTTTCCATGACCGGAATACGGATTTCTTTGAATCCGAAATCCTCGAACAGCGATGCCGCAACTTTTTCAATATGCCGCCAGAGTTCTGTCTCACCCGGCAGAATATCCTTGAATCCTCTGATTAACTGTATCATTTTATACGGAATTTCCTCTCGGTCTTTCATTTGAATCTGTTCATAAATTCAGGAGTTACACATTTGCATGATTTTTAACGCTGACGGACGCTGACAAACGCCGATTAATCGGGAAAATAAATTCAAGTGCGTAAGTCCTAAGCGGACGACCTTAAAAACTTATAATTTTTTTGCCGTAGAACAGGCATTTCTGCCTGTTCATGATAAAGGTCAGACAGAAACGTCTGACCCGCCGAATCTTATAAATCATAATGGTCGGTCGCTTAAAATTATTGATTGTATCCCGATTCGGATGCTTTCGTCAATCAATGTTTTTCTTGACACCCAGCATATTAAAATATAAAGCAATTCAGAGAATACAGATGAAAGATCAAACACTAATCAGGAGGAAAAATGAGAAGGGTAAAATATTTTTTCATTGCAGGGATTATTCTGTCAATTCTGTCCGCTGGAAACAGTTTCGCGTTAATTGATGTTATGCTGAAAAGCGATGCTGCCGCGAATGTTTCAGATACCTTTGATGTGGAAGTGTATCTGTCAGGGCAGGGTACAGTGCTGGCATTTACTTTGTATGTCAATTTTGACATCACCAAAGTTCAGATCACAGGCGTAACAGGTCATATAGACGGTATTATTTCAGCGGATCAGGATATGCTCGGCAGGGTCAATCAGGACGGACAGCTTATTATTGTCTATCTGGATATGTCGCTGACAGGGATTGTTCCCGGAATTGAGAAAGCCGCGGCAACCATCACCTTTAAAGCAATCTCGGAGGGAACTGCCTTTTTTGAAATTGACCCGGACAGCAGTATCAACAACGACGCCGATATCACTGAAGATGTTGCAGGAAATTTTACAAACACAAGCGTAACCGTCCGCGGTGGAACAGTCCCTTATCACAGCGCTGATTTCCGTCCAGCGGATTTTCGTATCGTGCTTTCGGAACTGCTTAGGATTGTCCAGTTTTACAATGTCGGCGATTATCATTGCGACCCTGCCGGAGAAGACGGATACGCAGCCGGCGCGGGTGATAAAAGCTGCTCGCCCCACAGTGCGGACTATAATCCTCAGGATTGGAACATCAGCCTGCGCGAACTTCTGCGCGTGATTCAGTTTTACAACAGCAACGGCTATCACGCGGATACGAACTCAGAGGACGGTTTTGCTCC
>DYRK01000051.1:0-1601 GCA_020718785.1 Desulfatirhabdium butyrativorans
TCCGAGGTGCATCTTCACATGTTTATGAAAAATTTCAATTTCCCGCCGGATGCTGAATCTGTGAAATCTCATAATATGCTCTCCTTCTTCAATTTAAAATTTTAATTCAATCCGGATATATTTATGATAAATGAGGCAAAAAGTAAACAGGAAAATAAAATTAAAAGATTATCTTTAATATTCAGTCAGATACATGAGTGATCAAAAAAACGGAATAAATAAAGGCTGTTATATAAATGAGAAGCGGCGACCTCCTGTTTGGCAGGGAGCTGCAGATCAGAAACAAAATTTGAGGCAACATTTAAGTATTATGTTCTTGTTTATGATGAAAATAAGAAATATCAGAACGAATGGTGGAATAACAGCGGAGGAACCGCCAATTGCAGCAATGCAGCTCAGATAACTGTCGCTTCAGGTCAGATTGCATCTGCCGATTTTCAACTGAAACTGAATACACCGGGAAAGATTTCCGGAACAGTAACAACGGCGGCGCAAGCGGCGCAGACGGGAAATACACAGTTTCCGACATCCCGGAAGGCAGCGACTACTATGTTTTCGCATTCGACAGCAGCGGAAAATATGTGAGTGAATGGTGGAATCGAGCTGGAAGAAGTTGTGTATGATTTGAACGCTGTTTCCGGTGAAATGCCCTGAGCCGAAAAGTTTCATAAACCCGGAGCGCCGAAAACGGAGCGCAACGGGTTTTTCGGTCACGGGGCAGCATACCCGGATTCAGTTTTACGGTATCCCCTGAGATTCACAAGTTCATTGAATTCATCAAAGCAGAACATACTTTCCCCGTATCCCTGCGTAGTACCGGTTTCAGAGAGTAATTTCAGCAGATTCCACACGGATTTTGCGGCTGCACAGATCGCGGACACCGGAAACACGGCAACGCTGTAGCCCATGTCTTCAAGCTCTTTTGCAGTCCGCAAAGGAGTTTTCCCGCCCTCCACCATGTTTGCGAGGGACGGCGCACTGACCGCCTGATTGAGTCTTTTCATCTCATCGGATGTGGTCGGAGCCTCGATAAAAATCATATCCGCGCCGGCTTCGCGGTAGAGATTCGCCCTTCTGATTGCTTCGTCCAGACCGTAAACAGCGTAGGCATCGGTTCTTGCCATGATTATCATATCTTCATCAATCCGGGTATCCAGAGCAGCTTTGAGTTTTGAGACCATATCTTCCGCGGGGATAACCTGTTTGCCTTCCATATGTCCGCATCGTTTGGGAAAAACCTGATCTTCGATGAACAATCCGCCTGCGCCTGCTTTTTCAAATTCTCTCACCGTGCGTATAACATTGAGGATGCTGCCGTAGCCGGTATCACCGTCTGCCAGAACAGGAATATCTGTGACTTCCGTAATATTTCTGAGATGATTCGCCATTTCCGTAAGCGTCAGCAGCGAGATATCCGGCTTTCCGAGAAGACTTGCACTCGCTGCATATCCTCCGAGACATAATGCCTTGAATCCGATTTTCTCTGCAATGACAGCAGACAATCCGTCATAGATTCCCGGCATGACCAATATCTCTTTGGCAAAAACAAGATTTTTCAGTTGCGCTGTCTTTTTCATAAGATCATATCCTATTATTATTAA
>DYRK01000051.1:1701-17848 GCA_020718785.1 Desulfatirhabdium butyrativorans
CAAGATTTTTCAGTTGCGCTGTCTTTTTCATAAGATCATATCCTATTATTATTAAAGAATTTTCTGCTCATTTATCTGACATTGCCCAATCTTTTTAAGAGCTTCGATAACCGTCCGCCTGAGATGTTCTACCCGGCGCAGCGTATAATGACTGATGGCATCGCGGCGCAGGTCTTTGACTAACCATAAAGTTCCGTAGCTCTGATTACCGTTGTCTAACAGCGGCAATTCCAGTTTCATCACGCAGTCGTGGCAAATCTCGTTCCGTGTATTGAAGCCGTCCCTTGTCCAATGCCGTTCTGACCGTGTTTTTTCCTGCGTATCTGTCAACTGCATTTCTGCCATATCGAACTTCAGCATCCGCAGGGCAATGCAGATGTTTATCCATAAGTCATTGACCGTCGCGGATTTGCCGATTTCAACCTGAAGATTCAGGAAACTTCGGCGTTCACGGGTTATGCCTGCTTCATCGCTCATGTCCTTGAACCAGTCATAAACCTTATCTGCCGCAAGGTAGTCGAAGTATCCGAGTTTTTTTACGCCAGCAAAAACGGCTATGCCGAACACGACCAGAATCATCGCTGACTGTTCATTCCGTGTATGCACAATCATAAGAGACAAAATTCCCATTAAAATAGTGATACCGTATAGAAGCAGTACGGCGTTTCTGTGAGTCAGTCCGTATTTCAGAAGCTTGTGATGCAGATGATCCTTGTCTGCATGAAAGAGCCGCTGTCCGAGAATAAAGCGGCGTATGGGCGCAAGGAGAGTATCCATCAGGGGAATGCCCATGACAATGAAAGGAACCAGCAGGGCAACCGTAGTCTGACTTTTCATGGAACCCATAATGCCAAGGGCTGCCAGCATGTATCCGAGAAAATAACTCCCGCCGTCTCCCATGAAAACAGATGCGGGATTGAAATTGTAGCGCAGAAATCCCAGCGATGCCCCGCCCAGAGCGGCTAATGCCGTTGCTACCGTAAATCTGCCGGTATTCACACAGAAAAGCAGCAGCACCATGGAGGCAAACAGCGTCACACCGGCAGCCAGTCCGTCCAATCCGTCTGTCAGATTGATGGCATTTATGACCAGCACAAACCATAATACGGTCACGGGAAAAGAAGCAAATCCCATGCGCCAGTCTGTTATGCCGGGCAGTACCAGCACATATATCTTTATGCCGCCGAGATATGCCAGCGACGCGGAAATGATCTGAACTGCGAATTTCAGCCGGTATCCCAGGGGCCGCAAGTCATCTGCAAATCCCAGTCCGAATGCGAGCGACGCTCCCAGTATAAGATAAATCATCTGTCTGCTGAATTTTATTCCGCCCGGAATGTCTCCGAACCATAATGGCAGGAGAGACAGGAAAAAAGCGAGATAAATAGCTATACCGCCGATTCTCGGAAGAGGCCGGGAATGCAGCTTTCTTTCCGAAGGCAAATCGAGCAGATTATATCTGTAGGCAATTTTCCCTGCAAGCGGAGTCAGTATCAGCGATAAGACAAAGGCTGCAAAGAATACCGCGAGGATTGCAGTCATTTCACAATGTCTTTCAGGACATTCAAATATCTCCGCGCCAGATCGTCCCGGTCAAACCGGCATTCCGCAAAGCGTCTGCCGTTTTCGCCCATAGCCATCAGCTTTTCTCTTTGATTCCTAAGTGTTATGATCTGTCCGGCTATCTGTCTCACATTTTCAGGTTCTGCAAAAACACCGCATCCGGCATCTTCGATCATCTGCCGGCATTCACCGTCCACCGCGCAGATGATAGGCTTGGACATTGCCATGATCTCAAATATTTTGGAGGGAAGCACGGTCCGAAAAACCGGCGTATTCCTCAATGTCACCAGATTCAGGTCTGTAACCGCATAGTAATCGGGAACCTCTGCTTTGGAAACACCCGGCAGTACTCTGACATTGTTCAGTCCTTTCTGTTTCACCAACTCCCTGATCTTCTGTTTCTGTGCGCCTTCCCCCACGATAAGGAAAAGGATATCGTCGGATTGTCTTAGTTCTTCGGCAACATCGAGAATTTTTTCCACCGCGTGAGCCATTCCCACTGTGCCGATATAAGAGACAATAAATTTCCCTTTTGCTCCCAATGTCTCAATCAGGTATGAAGGAGCAGTCCGGGGAGAAAAAAACGACAGATCCGCACCGTTTCTTATCACAGCGATTTTATCATCGGGAATGCCCCGTGAAATCAGGTTGCGCCGGAAAGATTCGGTCAGGACAACGATTTTTACTGCTTTTCCGTACAGAAACAGTTCGAGCTTTTCCAATATGCGGATAGCGGCTCCGGGCTTCATAGCTCCTACTGAGACAATGGACTCGGGCCAGAGATCCCGCAATTCAAAGACAAAGGGACGCCGTTTCAACCGGCTTATCAGAAAGCCTGCTGCCGCACAGAAAAACTGCGGTGAAGTTGCAACCACAATATCCGGCGCGGGCAGGGCTGCCGAGGCAATCACCGCGGCAGGCATAAAGAAAAGATAGTTTAAGATTCGTCTGATAAATCCGGCATTTGGCGCAAGCCATGTTCTGACCCGCCGAACCTTGATGCCTTCTTTTTCCTCTGATGTGAGCCATCGGTTTTCATAGCCTTCGTAAAGGATGCCGTAAGGATGATTCGGATGATTGGTCAGTACCGTGACCCGGACATCCGGCTCTTTTACCCATCGTCTGGCATGATCGTAAGTCCTTGATGCCGGCGCATTGACTTCAGGAGGAAAATAATGGCTTAAAAAAAGTATCTGCATTTATAGTAACCGGTGGAACCCCTCATCTGCATTTACCGTAGTTGTATGAAACCCATCATACCCTTAGTCTTTCTATCAGAATGGATAATCATACTCTGCTGCCCCATTGCTGTCAATGGAAAATCGGATTCCGGTAAAGCTTTAAATATTTCTCAGAACAGAACCGCTGCCGAACACGGTAATCGGAGAGCATTCACCCGCGATATGGATTTTCAAAGCCGAATCTGTCCGAGATATCATCAAAAAGCGATCTGAGGAATTTTACATATTGCGAGTTTTTTAACACCGAGTTCCAATTCAGTTTTTTAAGAGCTTCAACGCCTCCTTTTGTTTCTCTGTAACGCTCATTCTTCTCGGCTTTGCATTCCGGATCGCAAAGATATTGAAGGTAATGTTTGGGATGCCGATCCCGTTTATTCGTATCAATTGCCCAATAAAAATCCCCTTTCACCGCTTTCAGGTAGTCCGAATCATTTGTCACTCGGAAGTCCTCCACATCCATGTTCATTCCCGATACCATTGAACTTCGCTCTGCCCCGGCTCGTTTAAGCGCATCCGTCTCGCCGAAAAAATACGCTTCTGTCATTGGGACAAAAAGATGAAAGGAACAATTTTCACGCACTTTTCGAAAACAGGTTTTTTGTCTTTCCTGACTCGTCCATCGGCTTTTTACACATTCAATAACAGCTTGACGGAAATATTCGGCGACAATATCCGGCTGATGCAAATTTTCAAGTTCCAAATCATCAACAGCAATTGCCATATCCGCAGGCGTTCCGCAACGGCCGGGATCAACTGCGGCAACAAGCGCGCCGGCAATTTTATCAATATTGCGAAAGGGACCTGAGGGTTTGAACAGAGGCGTTTTTGAAACATCAGCCGAAGTAAATCCGTCCACATATTGCGGCGGCGGAAAAGATATATGAGGAAATGCTCTTTTCAGTGCGACCGAGAGACATTTCTCTTCCATCTTTCCCGTGACAATGAGTTGAACGCTGCTCATTCCGTTTCTTGTCTCCCAAATTCATTTCCGTATAAATCACCCAAAGAGAAATATTTAAGCCATTCAGGGTCCCGAAGTTTGTCAAGACGCACAAGCTGTTCCTCTTGGTTCTGCTCCATCACATAAACCCGACGGGCTTCTTCTTTAAACTCATTCAGTAAAAACGGTGAGTGAGTAGCAAGCAGAACTGTAAGTTTTTTTTCCTCGGCGCGTTCCCGAAACTCATGAATCAGCGTTTTGATCGCATAGGGATGAAGACTGTTCTCCGGTTCGTCAATTCCGACAATACCGCCGTCAGGCGCGGAACAAACCGCCATCAAATGCAGCATGGCAGCGAGGAAACCGTTTGAAGCAAAATAGATCGGTACGGGAATATCGGAATGCGGCGGATAAATTCTTATTGTTACCGTTTGTCCGGCGCTCTCGAAATCAAGATCATCAAAAAATGAAGGAAATGCCTCCCGGAGACCGTTTATTACAAAATCATAACGCTCGCGCAGGGGTCTGGATGTGTGCCAGTTCCTTAAAACGGAAAAGGCATTCTGACCGCGACTTTGGAGTTCCGATTCAGAACCGGACTGTGATCCTGCCTTTCGGATCTGCCATAACTCATAATCGTGATAGTTTTGGTATTGCGTCAGTATCCGAATAAAATTTTCAAGTTTTTGAGAGTCAATTTCAATTTTAAGATGAAGATTGCCATGAATCTTCTTTAATTGAGATATACCGGGAAGAGAAAGAAAGTCTCCCTGAGTTACTTTCTCAAGGCAAATTGAATTTGCAATGTTTAACTCCCATCGAAGATCGGAAGTTTCAATTTTTAAAATTGTAGGATCATCCGGCAGGGCAAGGTTGCTGATCCAATGACCGCCAGCCAGATTTATCGCTGTATCAAAACCCCGTTCAAATGTATTTCTCAAGAGTTCGATAGCGGATAAGAGTGTGCTTTTCCCGGATCCGTTAGGACCGACAAGCAGACATACGCCGTCAGGATTAAAATCAACGGACCGAATTTTCCGATAATTCATTATGTTTAAACAGAATCCCATAAAGTTACCTCTAATCTTTTCTGTAGAACGATTTTGCAAATCGTTCCGGGCGTTCTGCAAGTCATATCAAAACGAGTTGAAAAGTCGTTCTACGGTGATTATCAAAATCTGTAGAACGATTTTGCAAATCGTTTCAGAACGACTTGAAAAGTCGTTCTACTGTGATTATAAAAAAATCAAGCCTCTGAGACCTATCCCAGAGGCTTTTGAATATCAATTATTGCCGATTACTTCCCTGCCCGCCCGTCATCGCAAGCATCATCTTTGCTGCCCGGACGTGCATGTTCCGCACCCGGGGCTGAAGTACATACGCCGGGTCCGCCTTCGGCAGTCTGAGGCGGCTCGATTTCAGCCAGCCGTTTCAATGACTGATACCGCGCTCTGTATTCTTCCTCGATAGCAGCCCGCAGTTTCCGGGACTCTTCCGGGAAAGCTTTTTCCAGAGACGAATATCTCACCTCTCCTGCCAGGAACTGCTGAAGAGTCTCGAATTTCGGCTCTTTGGAGTCAAGCACAAAAGGATTCTTGCCCTCTTTCTTCAGGTCGGGATTGTAGCGGTACAGGGGCCAGTAGCCGCACTCGACCGCCAGATTGGTCTCTTCCTGACTCTTGCCCATACCTTTCTTGATGCCGTGGTTGATGCAGGGCGCATAAGCCATAATCAGAGACGGCCCGTTATATGCCTCGGCTTCAGTAATAGCTTTCATCAATTGCTGCTTGTTCGCTCCCATGCCTACATTTGCAACATAGACATAGCCGTATGTCATAGCCATCGCGCCCATGTCTTTCTTCCCGGTCTTTTTGCCTGCGGCTGCAAATTTTGCCACAGAGCCGGTAGGTGTGGCTTTGGAGGACTGACCGCCGGTATTGGAGTAAACCTCGGTGTCATAAACCATGACGTTGATGTCCTCGCCGGAAGCCAGAATATGATCAATTCCGCCGTAAGCAATATCATAAGCCGCGCCGTCCCCAAGGAAAATCCAGTATGACTTCTTGGTGAAGAGCTTGGACAGACTTGCGATTTCGCTCAGAACTTCATCCTGCTTATACGAAAGCAGCATTTTCTTCAATTTATCGCCGTATTTTCTGGAGCCTTCGGGATCGTTCATATTGTCCAACCAGCCCTGAAGCGCGTCTTTGACTTCCTTGAGAATATCTTTCTCAAGAGCTTCCTTTACCAGATCGGCCAATCTTCTGCGCTGCTGAAAATGTCCGAGGAACATGCCGTAAACAAATTCTGCCGGGTCTTCGAACAGCGAACTGCCCCAAGTCGGACCGAATCCGTCTTTGTTTACGCAGTAAGGAATTGCCGGAGCAGAGCCGCCCCAGATCGAAGAACAGCCTGTGGCGTTGCCGATAACCATCCGCTCGCCGAACAATTGGGTAATCAGTTTGGCATAAGGCGTTTCGCCGCAGCCTGCACAGGCTCCCGAGAATTCCAGCAAAGGCTGAGAGAACTGGCTGCCTTTGACCGTGTTCCGCTTCAATATATCGTCTCGCACCGGCAGTTTGACGGCAAAATCATAATTGGCAGCCTGATTCCTCTGGGAGTCAAGCTCTTTCATCTCGAGAGCCGGTTTTTTTGCCGGGCAGATATCCGCGCAGTTGCCGCAGCCCATGCAGTCTAAAGGGCTTATCTGTACTCGGAAATGATAGCCTTTGAGTTCTTTGCCGAGTGCGGGTTTTGTCTCAAAGCCCGCAGGAGCTTTTTCCTTTTCCGCGTCAGTCAGCAGGAAAGGACGGATTGCCGCATGGGGACAGACCATCGCGCACTGGTTGCACTGAATGCAGTTATCCATGACCCATTCCGGCACATTGATCGCCACCCCGCGTTTCTCATACTGAGACGTTGCAACCGGGAAAATACCGTCGGGTCTGAATGAACTGACCGGCAGTTTGTCTCCCTGCTGCGCCACCATGGGACGCAGGACGTTTTTCACAAAATCCGGCTCATTTTTTGCGGGTTCAGGCATACCTGTGGCATTTGCCCATGATTCCGGATACTTGATTTCGACCAGATTCTCGATGGTCTTGTCCACCGCGGCGTTGTTCATATTGACGATCTTGTCGCCTTTTTTGCCGAACATCTTCTTGATCTCTTTTTTGAGATAAGCAACCGCATCATCCACCGGAATCACGTTGGCGAGTTTGAAAAACGCTGTCTGCATAATCATATTGATCCTGCCGCCGAGTCCGATTTCAGTTGCGATTTTAACCGCGTCGATATTGTAGAACTTCAGCTTTTTCTGAGCAATGGTACGCCGCATGGCAGCCGGAAGTTTTTCCGACATGTCTTCTGCTGTCCACGGGGAGTTCATCACAAAAGTTCCGCCCTCCTTGATGCCTTCCAGAATATCATAGATATACACATAAGCCGCAGTGTGGCACGCTATGTAGTCAGCGGAGTCAATCTGATAAGTTGACTGGATGGGTGTTTTGCCGAAACGGAGGTGAGACATAGTAACACCGCCCGATTTCTTGGAGTCATAAGCAAAGTATGCCTGAGCATACATATCGGTATTATTGCCGATAATTTTGATAGCGCTCTTGTTTGCGCCGACCGTTCCGTCCGCGCCCAGACCCCAGAATTTGCACTGCACGGTTCCCGGAGGCGCCACATCGAAACCGCCTTTGACTTCAAGGGAGGTATTTGTCACATCGTCCGTAATACCTACGGTGAAGTGATTTTTCGGGCTTGACGACTTCATGTTGTCAAACACGGCTTTTGCCATTGCAGGATTGAATTCTTTGGAACCCAGACCGTAGCGGCCCCCGAGTACTTTGAGGATTCTGCCGTTTTCCATCAGCGAGGTGCAGACATCGAGATACATAGGATCGCCCAGCGCGCCCGGTTCTTTGGTACGATCCAGCACACTGAGAATTTTGGCTGATGCGGGAATCGCGGCAAGAAGATGCTGGGCAGAGAAAGGACGATACAGCCGGACTTTGATCAAACCGATTTTTTCGCCTTTTTTCACGAGATAATTTACTACTTCTTCGATAGTCTCGCATGAAGAACCCATTGAGATAATGACATGCTCGGCATCGGATGCTCCGACGTAGTCAAACAGCTTGTAGGAACGCCCCGTAAGCTTGCCGACTTTCTTCATGTATTCCTCGACAATTCCGGGGGTTTTCAGATAATAGGGATTGCGGGTTTCCGCGCCCTGAAAATAAATATCCGGATTCTGGGCTGTTCCGCGAAGTTCGGGACGTTCAGGGTTTGCGCTTCTTGCCCGGAATTTGGCAACCGCATTCCGATTCACTAATTTTGCCATATCCGCATAGTCAATCATTTCGATTTTCTGGATTTCGTGAGAGGTTCGGAATCCGTCAAAGAAATGGAGGAACGGTACGCTGGCTTCAATGGCAGAAAGATGTGCCACGAGTGCCAAGTCCATGGCTTCCTGAACAGAGCCTGATGCGAGCAAAGCAAAACCGGTCTGACGGACTGCCATGACATCCTGATGATCTCCGAAAATAGAAAGCGCATGGGTAGAAATGGCCCGTGCCGTGACATGCAGCACTCCGGGAAGAATTTCTCCCGATATTTTATACATATTGGGGATCATCAGCAGAAGCCCCTGCGAGGCTGTAAAGCTGGATGCCAGCGCGCCGGCAGCCAATGCGCCGTGCAATGCGCCGGCAGCGCCGGCTTCAGACTGCATCTGCCGGATAGTCATGGTCTGTCCGAAAATATTCTTCAGTCCGCCGGCAGCCCATTCGTCAGCGGTTTCCGCGATGGGAGAAGAAGGCGTGATCGGATAAATGCTGGCCACATCGCTCATTGCGTAAGCGACGTGTGCGGCGGCGGTATTGCCGTCAATGGTTTTCATTTCTTTCGGCATGAATTTTGTTCCTTTCTTCAATACGTTTTTTGATAAGTTTTAATACGGTTTTCAACAATTATTTTTTTAAATCGCTTCAGCACTTATCTATTATTTTGAAAAATACAGTGCATGACGTCTTTTCAAATAGAGTCTCAGACATTCCGGTGTAGTTGCATATTGTGACAGCGCGGATAAAATATCTCTCGGATTCGGAACTGAAAAAGTGATTTTCCTTTTTCTGTCAAAATGTTTGGGTGAATTATTGCACAGGTCGTCTTTAATTTTTGTTAAAAATTTGCATAAAAATTCAATTTCTTGTTTTCCCCTGAAAATTTTACCGCGCTCATCTTTTGAAAACGATTCGACTTTTTGCTTGATTTCTGCATCTGAGATTCCATGATGAGGAAATAGATGTTCCAGATAATCTGAAACAGACTGTCTGAGTCTGACATCGCCGATGTCAATTGACACAAGCTTTTCAAGTGCTATGTTATCAAAATAGGTTCTTCTTTGTTTACAACCCATATTTTTTCTTACAAGAAACATCCAAGCGTTTAAAGGCGATACTGCATCATAAAATCGCTCTTGAGTTTCGGCAAATAAACGGAGACATTTTTTGAAAACAGATCCATTTTCTTCATCTTCAAATTCTTTGATTTTAAAGCAGGTTTCTATGATATGTTTGAAGCATTCCGAAGTCGCATAAAAATTTTCAATCGAATAGCAAGGTGTTTCATATATATCGGCTCGGATTTCGGGCGGCTGCGGATCATCAAAGTCTCGATCCACGAAAAAAGCTGTTTTTGCCCTTCTGTAAGGCTCATGCGAATGATTTGCCAATATTCTGAAAAGTGCAATCACCTGCTGTTTTCCTCCGCAGTCAATTCCTTTCCATTCTATTCCCAGAATCTCTTTGATTCTGAATCCGTAGTATTTATCATCTTCACCTTCGAAGAAACATATCAGACATTCCGGCTTTTTGGCGCAGACGCGGGTAAATTCCATGAATTTGACACGATAATTTTTGCTGTCATTTTTCATTGACTCAACGCTCAACATTACTGAATCTCCCTGACATATTCATCCAATGCAACCGCGTATATATCCAGAGCGTTATCGAAAATAAAAGGAGAATGTGTGGCTGCCATGAGAAAGAGACATTTCGGAGAATTCAGAATATCCGGCAAAAGTGTGCGCTGCCATTCCATAGAAATAGACAATTCAGGTTCATCAATAAGGATAACACAGGGTTTCTTTATTTCCAAATAAAGTTTTGAAAAAATAGAAATGATCTGTTTTTCGCCCGAAGAAAGGCTTTTCAAATCAAGGGAACGATTTTTTTTCATTTGTATTGCTTCTATTGTTCCCTGATTCCGGCTATAAGATATCCGTTTGTCAATAAAGTAATGATTACAAATTGTTATAAATTGAAAAATCGTTTCATCTTTTTCTTTCTGCTCCTGATATGCCTGAAGAATATCGGAAAGGAAGTCATCCAGAACATCAACCTGACCGGGATCAAAACCTTTTAGCCCCTCGGCTTTTCCTTGATCGGAAACATAGTCTCGGATACGATCCATGACAATTTTCAATGTTTCAAAATTTTCAATTTCGATATCTTCTGTTTTTGCTGCTTTGATCAACCGTTCCCAAATCTCTTTATCCAATCGGTTAAACCACCCGAACAGAGTATGCTGAATACCGGCACTGATTTGCTTTATTATTTCTTCCACATCGCTCATTCCGGATTGAATCAGATTACCACCCAAACCGATTTCTATCGGAACGTAACCCAAATCATACAAATCTTCCTCTATCCGCCGGTAAGTCGGGAGATATAATATTTCCGCCTTAAAATTATCGGCAATTTTTTCCCGTATAGCGATAAGATTTTCATCTTCTTCCAGATTGCTTACAGCATATTTCAATTCCTCTGCCAAAAAGCTGACCGGTATTTCCAATTTTCTTGCTGAAAAATTTAACAATTTGTTTTCTTTCAGCTTTTCTGTAGGAAGCGATATGGCTAATTCTATGAGTTTATCAAGATTGCCGGATAATTGCTCTCTGACCTCCCTGACAAATAAGTTTTCATTTAATTCAAAATTTTTAGATAATTGACTTTTATAGAGCGTAACTTCATCATCAGGAAAGCTAAGGACAATTTTTTCAAATTTCAAAGAATTCAATCTGGAAAACTGGCAGCTTAACATGGCATACAGCGATTTCAGAACAGTGCTTTTGCCTCTCCCGTTTTCGGCAATGAGGATTTTACATCGCTGATCTGTCGGAATGACAATATCTCTGTCACCGTGGAGACCATAAATAGCAAATTTAACTATCGGCGGAGCGGATTCCTGACAAGTCATTTTTTATCCTCGCCATACGTTTGGATCGCTTGGGAACGCAGACGATAACTGATTGTGTTTTCGATAATTTTTTCTATCAGCATGGATATTTTTTCATTTGACTTAAAGGCAACATTTAAATGTGTAAGTAAGGCATGAAAATCTTTTTTCTGCTTCGTATTGCAACGTGCTGTAAGAATTGCTTCACCTTCTTCACGGGAAGTGCATGACTCTAATTCCCTTACCAAAGATTCAACATCGAAGTTTAACTGCGATGATTTGGATAAAGAAGATTTTTTCGGTTTTTGTAATTGATAGTTAAGTTCTCCGTCGTTGATTTTATCAATATCTTCATCATTCAGTTTTTTTGCACTCATAACTAAATTACGAAGTAAAGAACAATATTTTTCCATTTCACTGTCAGTTATTTTCTGTGTTTCTTTAATCACATTCAAGAAAAAAGAAAAAAGCTTTTCACCCGAATTATTCATTTGATTGATACTCCCAAGTTGCGTCCAAATTCATCAACAAAATTTTTTATTTCTTCCCTTATTATATCAGGTGGTTCAGTAAGTATCACAGGCAGACCGTAAGCCGGCGCGTCAGAAAAAATATTTTTGTTTTCTCTCAGATAATTTTGAAAAACAGGTGTCTTGAGTTTTCCGGTTTTTTTCATGTAATCACGCAATACGGCAATCGGCTTCCCCTTGTAAACCTGAATCATATTGAAGATGACCCCTAAAATTAAAGGAGAAATAGTTGAGTAATCGCTATGTTCGCCAAATCTTACATACTCATTGTAATCACTGACCAAACTGCTGTAACTTTTTATCAAATAATCTATGCCGATAGTGGATAAATAATCTGCTTTGGCAGGGATCAGCAAATGGTCGCTTGCCACAATCGCCGTTTTTGTAACAATATTGAAATTGGGCGGACAGTCAATCAGGACAAAATCATATCTCTCTTTTTCTATTTGTTTGATATCCCTTGCCAACATTCCGTGAATTTTAAGATAATTTCTCTTGGATTCCTTTAAAGTGGCTCCGCCTAATTTTATCGCAAGATCAAGATCAATATTAATCAACTCCAAATGGGAAGATATAAGATCAAGTCTGCCTTTGGATCCCAAGTCCTTCAGTTTTTGTTCAGTTTTAGACGGTGTAAAAATAATATCTTTCAGACTGATGGGTTGATTTTCTTCATAAGACTGAAACCAAGTCTTCAAAGTTTTCGATTCAGAGTAGGTTCTTACCCATTTTTCAGGAGATATGAAAGAAAAGGTAAGACTTGCCTGCGGGTCTATGTCAATCAATAAAACACGCCTGCCGCGCCATGCCAGTTCTGCGCCGAGATTCGCCGTGATGGTGGTTTTCCCGACCCCGCCTTTATAGTTTATAACCGATATGACATACATGATTATAAATACCTTATAATTTTTTAATATATCAAGGCAAAAAAGAAGCGTCAATCCGTCAATTTCTGATTTTGCTGTCAGATATTTTCTTACAAAGCAGACGGTTCTCTAATCAAGTTGATTGCCATCCCGCGCAGAAAGACGAGGCTGTTGCCATAAATAAATCCGCAAACAGCATTCCGTTTTTTTCTATTTTCGGTTGATCTTTTGTCCTGAATTATCATTAACCAGTTGAAATTTTTATCAGGTGATAAATACACAGTTGTTACTCCGTCCCTCTGTTTCCTTTATATAATGAAAAACAATGACGGGTGTCAAGAACAAATCGCAAGGTTACACCAATTTTCAGGGCTGCACAGATTTTGTGATATAAAACATGCTGATTTTAAATGATTTATATCGTAATGGCGATTTCAAAAAATCCTCTATGTCTGTTCATCAGTTTTTCGGACAGATGACAAGGGGATTTTTGCCCCGGTGGAATACTCTCTTTACCCCATTGACGGTCTCGTTATTTCTGTGGGATAAGCAGTATCAAAAAAACAAGGCGACTACAAATAAGGAGCAACTTATGGATGGCGAAAAGATCAGTCTTTGGAAATTCATCAACCCGGAAAAGGAAAAGAAAAGCGACTTTCCCTGGGCAATTCAAATCATTCAGAATATTCTCGCTGTGGCTGAAATGATTCCTTTGCGTCTATACAATGCCGAAAAAGCATCAAAAATCTGGAAAGAACTGAATTATTCATCAGATGTAAAAAATCTGGGTAAAGATGATCCTGAAAATTTTGGAAAAATCTTGAAAGAAAAAGGAGAGTTAATCGAATTTTTTAGAAAACGTGAAAACTCTCCGTGGCTTACCCTTTCAAGCTACGGTCATCCGCTGTTAGACGAATTTCATCGCGAGTTTCCGGTTTTTCGTGTCTGGGAACAGATTTTTATTTATTCATGGATAAAGGAGATAAAGGATAACAAACCTAATATAAAACCATTCTTTGAACATCTGTGGATCGGGATTCAAAAGATTGATGTTGATGGTTTCAAAGGATTTCTAGTCGCAGGACCGGTATTTATGGAACCCTTAAAGGAGAATACAAAAGGATTTGAGGCAGATCGAATTGACCCTTTTATTGAAAAAATTTTAAAAGAAACAAAATATCGTAGCGACAGCAATTATAAAGAGAAAAGCAAAATTCTTGCTTTCCGTCGCCCATGGTGTCATAAAAACGATTTAGGCTATGTTCTTGCAAAATCAGCCAGAGCTATGGAATCCATATTGAATTGCAATATTCCGAGTCCATGTGACTTTCAACGAGATATCTGTCGTTATGTTGCTCTTACAGCCCGGGTTCTTTATTCACAAAATTTAGAAAATGAGATCATAAAATTAGTTTATTCAGGACGATATGATTTTGACCTTGTATTAAATAATATTGAATTGAACTTTCCGATTCCCTTTCATAAGAAACCGCACTGTGTATCTGCTGTATGGAGAGATAAGAAATGGTGTATTGAAGTAAAAGAGGAAGTAAAGGAGACTGAATTTGATCTGAGTATCAAATTAAATTTAGAAAAAGAGCAAAGTTTTTTTAATCGGATTCCACGCGGATTTCTTACCAATCCGGATATTCTGGACAAACAGGCATCCGGTAAAAACGATGATTCGATAGAAGAAGCAAAAAAATCTGTTAAATCATTATATTGGGGGCTTTACAGGCGAATTATTTCCATAGAAGAAAGCTATGCACAGGAAAGACTGGCTATTTTACGTGAATCTTTTGATCATAATTTTGAATCGTTATCGGAAGAAAAAGAAAAATTTTATAACAAAATCTGCCGGGAAGTAGCTATTTTGATGAACGCGGATGCGTGCAGCATTCATTTATACGAAGTGTCTTCGGATACGCTGAAAATGGAGGGCTACTATTTTCCCCTTAAAAGCAAACTGGAAAATCTGAGGGAAAAATTAAAAGACTTGAAAAAATCCGATCAGAATATCAGGTTTAAAGTGGTCGAGAGCGGAGAGCCTTCCTGTTTACCTGATAAGCAGACTGAATCTGAGGTTACAGATGATGTGAAATCAGGAATTTATGCTCCTTTAAAAATTCACGGTCATGTTTTGGGGGTTGTCGGTATATTGGGCACCAGTCCCCATCAATTCCGATCTCACAATGAGCAGTTATTGCTGAGAATTTGCCAAAGCTTATCTCCTTACCTCTATCAGGCTATTTTTTTGTCAGGGATAAGAGATATTACACAAAGAGCCATAGAAGTGAGCAGCGAAGAAGGGGAAACATCCTTGTATCATGATATCTGTAAGCAATTCAGTGCTATTTTCCTTTCTTATTCAGCAGTATTATGGGAACCTGACCGGAATAAAGCCAATCAGTATCTGCCCAAAGGCTGGATGAAGAACCGCTCTGAGCTTAAAGATATGCTTGCCGAAGGCAGTAAAGATATTTATTTGGATATTAACGATTCGACAAGCTTTATTAAAAAAGGGCTGGATCAGCTTAAAGAAAAGCCCGGTCCATTTGCATCCGTTAAATTTGAAGGAGATAAAGATCACCACAGAATGAAGCGTCATAGGAAGTGGCTAATAAAGAACGAGATAGAACATCTTAATGTGATTCCCATCAGAACTGCTCAGAGCGGGGAATTTATCGCTTTGATGGTGCTGTATCATCGCAAACCCGGATATCTTGATCAAAAGCAATGGGGGCAAATTGCTCAGTTTATGGCTGATTTTCTGGCATTGCTCTTGGAAGCAAGAATGGCATATAAACAGTGGGAACAGCGGATAAGGAATACGATCACCCATGATATGCGGACGCAGATTAAAGGCATACAAAATCGTGCAAACGATATTTTAAAAGCCTTGCCTCAAGGATACAAAATCCGGCGTTCTTACGAGCATGGCAAAATTAATACGCCAGCTTATAAAGTTGTCAATGATATGGCGGCTTACACAAAACATCTGAGCCGTCTTTTAAATGTGTTTGAAGATAAAAAAGCTCTTGACAAAATGAGGAAAACGCATGTTCATCCCTTGTTAGTCATGCACGAAATTGATCCGGAACGGAATGAAAAAGTCAATCTCAGGAAGATGTTCAACGAAGTCTTTCGTCCTACATGGTCAGAGCGTAGGAAAAAAGACTTGAAAGATAATTACGCAGGGCCCGATAATGGTCATTATCTGCTCATACCGCCATCATATCTGAGAAATATATTGGAAAATTTGGTAAGCAATGCAGTTAAATATGCTTTGCCGAACACAGGCATTGAAGCAGTTGTCGAGATAACGGATTATTCTGTCGAGTTACGTCTTTCCAACAGGGCAGAATGCTTTAAAGAGGAAGGAGAGGAATACAGCATTTTCAATGAAGGATATCGTGGAACTAATGCTGAAAATATTGAAGGACAAGGAATGGGGCTTCATCATGCCCGATTGTACTGCGAGCTTGCAGACGGGGAATTAAGTGTTGAGGTATCGGAAAAAAAGGAAAGACATTGTTTATTTACTTTTATCGTCTCTCTGCCGCGCAGAGGACGATTAATTGAAGACAACAATTAAGGAGGTATTATGAAAAATTTGATTGTATGGGTGGAAGATCGTCCGGATACGATTGCAACTCAGAAAGGCTTTCTGGAAAAAAGAGGATTTGAAGTAAAGTTTGTGGCAACGTCTAACCGATTAGCTGATCTGTTGAAAAAAGAAAAAGACCGAACTGCGCTTATCAT
>DYRK01000527.1 GCA_020718785.1 Desulfatirhabdium butyrativorans
AGCCCTGGCTTCCCGTGACGGGAGTACGACCCGAAGCCGGGGCTTCGGGCGCAGATGCGTTCCCAAGCTGGGGCTTGGGAACGAGGAATTTCACGCGGGGCATGTCGCCGACATGCCCCTACGATTTTATTTTTTCATTTCCGCAAGCCTCCGGCTTTCGGCAATCCGCGGACGCTGCATCAGATAAAGGATTCCGTAAATAGCAAGCCCTATGGGATAGACCAAGTATCTCCCGCTGTGAGGGATTCCCAGCCATGGCGCAACAGCATCGGGACGCATCAGAGTAAAGGTGACGCAGAGAAAGAGCGGTATCT
Organism: Desulfatirhabdium butyrativorans; assembly: GCA_020718785.1. Lineage (GTDB taxonomy): Bacteria > Desulfobacterota > Desulfobacteria > Desulfobacterales > DYRK01 > DYRK01. The sequence continues at coordinate 315 of DYRK01000527.1, forward strand.
CATAAATTCTGTTCCGCGCCACAAACCAGCCCTGCGTTGCCGAGGCAAAGGCAAAATTTCCGATACATGCCATGACGAAAATAAGAATCGCCTGAAGCCAGCTGTTGATATTGTGCAGAATCAGATCGCTGTTGAAGATGAACATAAAAGGCAGTATAGCGGTACGGAGGTGGTATTTGAATCCCTGTATGCCCGTGGGGATGATCGGGGATTTGGCAATAGCCGATGCCGCGTAAGTGGCAAGACCCACAGGAGGGGTATCGTCTGCCAATACACCGAAATAAAAACAGAACAGATGGGCTGCCATCAGAGGCACGACAAAGGATTCGTGCTGACTTGAGATCGTGAGTATTGCCGGGGCTGTCAGAGATGCGATCACAAGATAGGTGGCAGTGGTGGGTATCCCCATGCCGAGGATAATGCTTGCAATCGCAGTAATGACCAGCATGAGATAAATATTGTTCATGGACAATGTCTGAATGATCGCTGTGACGAGATTGCCCAGTCCCATGGCGATAATCCCTACTATGATGCCTGCCGCGGCTGTGGCAAGGGCAACAGAAATCATATTCCGTCCGCCGCCGGCAAGTGCGGAAAAAATGTCAATAATCCCTTTTCTGAAAGCCGGTATCAAGGATTCTTTTTTTATAAAGGCTTTCACGGGATGTTGAAAAAGTATTATCAGGGCAATGGCACATATCGCATAAAATGCCGCGGCTTCCGGAGAACGTCTGAGTACCATCAACTGATACAGAAGAAATATAAGGGGCAGAAGATAGTGAAAGCCGCCGACCAATGTTTCCACAAAAGGGGGAAGTTCGTTACGCGGCATTCCCCGCAGCCCAAGTTTGGACGCCTCGATGTGTACAATGAAAAACAGGGTGGCATAGGAAGTAAATGCAGGGATTGCCGCTGCTTTGCACACGTCGAGATAGGGGACATTGACATATTCCGCGATAATGAATGCCGCGGCTCCCATAACCGGCGGAGTGATCTGACCGTCTATGCTTGCCGCCACCTCGATAGCCGCGGCTTTGGTTGCCGGATACCCTACTTTTTTCATCAGCGGAATGGTAAAGGTTCCTGTGGTTACGACATTCGCGATACTTGAGCCGGACACCAGACCGGTCAGTCCGCTGCTGATGACTGCGGCTTTTGCGGGTCCGCCTTTGAATCCCCCCAGAATACTCAACGCAAGCTGAATAAAATAATGACCTGCTCCGGCTTTTTCGAGCATGGATCCGAACAGCACAAACAGAAACACGATTCTTGCGGAAACATCCAGCGGGACACCGTAGAGTCCTTCTGTTGACATGGTCATCTGACTGATGAATTTGTTTAAGGACGCGCTTTTTCCCGCAATGAAATCCGGCATGTGAGACGCGGAAAATATGTATATGCAGAACATGGTCGCGATTAACGGCAATGCGAATCCGATGACACGGCGGGTAGCTTCCATCAAAAAAATCAGCAGCATGACGCCGATGATAATATCTCTTTCAATCGGGGCCCCGGACCGCAGTGAAATCCCGGCATAGTCAACGGTAAGATAAAGGGCTAAAAATGAAGCGGTAACTGCCACAATACAGTCAAATACGGGGAGTTCGTTTTTTTCGGAAAGAAATTTCAAGCCCCGGTGTTCTTTTTTTAAAAAAGGATAATTCAGAAAAACAAGCAAAATGGCAAAGCCCAGATGGATTGAACGGGTAAAGGTCGAATCTAAAGGATTGAACAAAGGACATGCGAGATAAAGCTGAAAAAAACTCCAGCCCAGCGCGACACCCGGTATCAGATGCTGGGGCCAGATACGCGAAATGATCAGAATACCGAATCCCCCGTGAATAACCGGCAGGAGATTCGGGATACCTGTCCATTCAGGAAGCAGAAAAACGGCTGCGATCCAGACAAGCGAAATCGCGGCAACAGATACTATGTCAAATTTGGCAGGGGCATGAGGTCTTCTTCCGATGCCCTCGTCTGCCTCAGCCAGTTTTCTGGCAAGCTCCACACCGGCGTCATTGCCGTTTGATATTTCATTGCTGCTGTTCATAACTGACTGTTCAACCCCATTCGGTTTTTTTTAAGTCCGGATGCACACTGCCGGACAATTTTTCAGACCGCTCTGCTGAAACAGACACAAAACGGCTTGCAAAGCCGTTTTACTGTAAAACGCCGAAAACTTGAAACAGACGCAAATCGTTTCTGTTTCCGATTTAATAAAATCAGCATGTTATGATTTTATGTCCGGCAGTGTGGTCCGGATGTTAATAATCAGCGATTGAGTCTTTTGAATCAATATGTTTTTCATCCCTGTAAGAAAGCACCGGCACAGGCGATTTCCGAAAAATTTTTTCTGCAACCGAACCGATGAGGATATTCCTGAGATTCGTGCGTCCTTTGGTTCCCATCACAATCATATCAGCGTCTTCTTTTACCGTTATATTCAGCAGTTCGTCAACCGGATTTCCCACGGTGATGACGGTGTGTATTCTTTCCCGCGGAAAACCGGATTCCCCGATGATCTGTTCCAGAATCTGATTTCTCTCATTGCGGATATTTCGGATATAATGCTCGCCGTCAACATCATAGCCCATTGCAGAAATGCTTTCCACAGCCTCGACATCGCGTGAGTTGATAATGCTTGCGACCAGCAGTTCCGCGTTCAGAGATGTTGCCAATTTTGCCGCGTAATCGAATATGTTTTTTGCATGTTCCGAAAAAGCAATGGCAACCATTATTTTTTTGATTTCATCCATATTTTTTTCCGTCATGAAGCAAAGTCAGGTTGAGAAGTGAGCCACTTCTCACTTCTCACTCCTCACTTCTCATTTTATCAGACCGGCTTCCTTATAATATTTCATGGCGCCGGGATGAATTTCTGCGGACATACCTTCCAGCATTCCTTCTTTGGTAAGACTTTCATAAGCAGGATGAAGTTTTTTGAATTCGTCGAAATTTTCAAAAACCTCTTTTGTGATGGCATACACAATATCTTCCGGAACTTTGGCAGAAGTCACAAAGGTCGCTTTCACCCCGAAAGTTTCGACATCCGCGTCATTGACCGCTGTGGGATAAAGTTTTACAGGAATGGACGTCTTTGAATAATAGGGTTTATCTTTGATGAGTTTTTCTATTTCGGGACCGCTGACAGAAACAAAGCGCACCTTTGTCGCGCCCGCGGTTGCTTCCTTGAATGCACCGCTGGGATGTCCCACGGTATAGAAAAGGGCATCAATGCGTCCGTCCTGAAGCAGTCCGGGAGCTTCGGCAGCTTTGACCTGTTCTGCTTTTATATCTTTTTCAAAATCAATGCCGACCGCGGACAGGGCATCAATGGAATTCTGACGCTGACCGGATCCGGGATTTCCAATATTGACCCGTTTGCCCTTGAGTTCCCGGATGTCTTTGACACCCGATGCCTCGGAAGCAACCAAAGTCACAGCTTCGGGATGGATGCTGAACACAGCGCGCAGGTCTTTCTGAGGTTTGTCTTTCCATTCTTCAAGACCGTTTATTGCCTGATACTGTCGGTCCGCCTGCACAAGGCCGAATTCCAGATCGCCGGATACAACGCTGTTGACATTATAAACCGAACCGGCTGTGGCTTCAACCGTACACCGGATGCCGTATTTATCCCGCTTGTCGTTGACCATTTTGGCAATTGCCCCGCCCGTGGGATAATAAACTCCTGTAATGCCGCCGGTTCCTATGGTTGCAAAAATAGTCTTGGCACTTGCCGAAGACGGCGCAAGGCATGTACAGAAAACAAAAACTGCCAGAATCGCCGTAGCCGAAATTAATGCTTTTTTCATAAAATTCTCCTTGATTTAAAATTGTTGCAGACTGTTTTATGAATAAT
>DYRK01000528.1 GCA_020718785.1 Desulfatirhabdium butyrativorans
CGCGGGTTTGTAAAACTTTTGTAAAAGCAGGCTTTGCTCTGGTCTTTCCGATAAGCATAAGATATAGTTGAAACAGATTACCGGCGGCGACGGGCTTACGGAATCCCTTGAAAAACTCTCCGGCGAAAGGTTTGAACCTTATGAAACTTATGAAGCATACCATTTTTGACAATTTCCTGATATGTTCCGTTCTGCGTTGGATATCCCTGTTTATTCTCAGGATATTCGGATGGAAAGTCAGGCGGAATCTTTCGGATGTGCCGCAGTGTGTGATTATTGCAGCGCCCCATACCTCCAACTGGGATTTCGTATTAACCCTGCTGGTGGCTTTTGCCATTGATATCAGAATTTATATCATGGCAAAAAAAGAACTGACCGAATGGCCCGGCGGTTCCATGTTCGAATGGATCGGCGTGATTCCCATTGACCGCAGCCGGTCCGATAACACCGTGTCTCAGGCTGTGGAGCTTTTCAGGGAAAATAAAGAACTGATGATTGTGATTGCTCCGACCGGAACCCGCAAAAAAGTAAAGAAATGGAGGAGCGGTTTTTATCATATTGCAAACGGCGCCGGCATTCCTATCGCGCTGGGATTTCTGGATTACGGACGCAGATGCGGCGGAATCGGCGGGTTAGTCGAACCTACCGGGGATATTGAAGCAGACATGATAAAAATCAAAGCCTTTTATGCCGATATCAGCGGAAAATATCCCGAACATGCTTGCCGGCAGGCTTCGGTCAAAGTCATTCTGCCGTGATTGACTGAAGTAAAGCGGGTTTTAAACCCGTTCTGCTGTAAAACTGAAGTAAAGCGGGTTTTAAACCCGCTTTGCCGGCGGAGCGGAACTCACGGAAGATAAACAAACATCGAGCCGCTTTTGAGCTTGCTGCTGTTCTCCCATCGGAAGGTAAGAATTTCGCCTGCTTTCTTTAACCGGACAATTTCTTTTTCCACAGCATCGGGCAGCACGGCTTTTCCCTGAGAATGAATGCCTTTTCCCACAATGATCCGCACAGTGCGAAGTCCCTGATGGCGAGCTGTCCGAATAAAAGATTCGGTTTTTCTTTCAGCTTCTGTGACCGTGCATCCGTGCAGATCAATTTCTTTCTGAACCGGCGGATAAGTTTTTATTTTCTCGCCGACACTCAAAGTCCGTGGCGGAAAAACATATTTGTCTTTTGCCGCGTGCAGGACATCTTCGATATTTTCGCCGGACAGCGATGTTTCGAGCATATCCCCGAAAACTTTGGCAGCAGCGTCTTCAACTCCGTTATTCCTGAAAAATTCAGAGAAGTCATCCTTTTGCTTTAATAAAGAAATGCCGTGTTTATTTGTCCGGAAAGACTTCTGTTTCCCGTCGGATACCGGAAGATTTTTTTCAGCCCGATTAGCCCTTCGCCGGGCTGATTTTTCCGCCGCGGCTGTTTTCAATACTTCCTGAAAATCAGCCGATTCCCGGGATTGCCGCACCCCGGTGCGGCGATCTGCTTCACCCGAAGGCAAGATTTCAGCCTTCTCCGGCTCAACACTCGGCGGAGGTTTTTTGCGGAAAAAAAAGTCAAATATTTTACGAAAAACAGAAAACATAGATTCTGCCGAAAACGGATAAACGGTTGCTGGTTATGCCGCATCTCTGATATCAGTAAGCACTTCTTTTCCAAGACACTTCAATGCACGGATCAGTTGAGAAAAGTTTGTATTGCTTCAGGCACATCAGGAAACAGGGCGATAACCGTGCTTTTCTGATCAGGCATCAGTATCACCGGGTAGTTGAATATCATTTTCATAACTGATTCCGAGCCGCTTCAATGTACTTTCCGTGGGAATCCCGTTGCTGTCATAGCCCCGAATTTTATAGTATTTGTCCAGCATCTTCTCAAGAGGAACAGTCCGCTTGTTCGGATCACTTTTCCGGCCCTCTTTCAGCAGCCGGGGGGGAAGAGTATCGTCTTTTCTGGAGATGCCTTCACGGGTGTTCATATATCTCTCGAGTACATGAATGCGGTCTCCGGCTTTAAGAAATTCGGCATCGGATATCTCTATCCCGGTCACGGCAGACCAAAGCGATGTATAAATGCTGAAATCAACGAGTTTCACCGCTATACCCGGCAGATTCTGCATCATGAATCCGAGCAGAGTTTTGGGAGTGTATCTGGTCAGAGGGGGTTCGAAGGTGTAGGCATACATGGTAAACTGACAGGTATGCAACGAATTGATACAGCAGGTAAGACTCTCGAAGAACCGTACAAATTCGGGTTTTGCAGATGTGGTATAAGGTTTCAGAAGATTGAAATAAACTTCAAGGGCAACCATGAACGCCGAGAGATGACATGCGCCTCTGTTTGCAACTGCGTAGGAAAGCCCCTGACCGAATGCGCCTCTGGGATCATAAGCCGCCATTTCAAGCCCTTTCACGTGAATGGCGAATTCCTCACCCCCGTATTTTTGCGAAAGCGCACGCACTCCGCAAGCCATGTCTTTGCCGAGTCCTCTGCCGTAAGCTATATCGTGAAGTGCTTCGGATACGCCCTCCGGAGAGCCGAATTTCAGATTGCTTTTTATCAGACCCTTTTCCGAAGCCTCCATAATCCATGCCAGAGTGCTGCCTGTAGATATAGTATCCATTCCCATTTCGGAACAGATTCGGCTCCATTCGGCAATCCGAACCGGATCGAACACGCCGATATTTGCTCCCATCAGTCCTACGGTCTCGAATTCCGGCACTGGAAGTGATCTGTCGCCGAATGTTCCTTTCTTGCCGCACATAATCGAGCAGGGCTTGCAGGTATGGTGCCGGGTAAGGTAGTGTTCCTTCATGCTTTCGCCGGAAATCTTATATGCCTCATCGTGCATCCCTTCGGAGAAATTCTTTACCGGCAGTATTCCTGCACTGTTGCTGAGATTCGTATTGGCAGGAGTTCCGAATGCCGTATAGACTTGAGATGTCATGGGATTGCTTTTGATATACGAGGCTGCTTTTTTCTTTATCTTATCGAAGCGCGCCTGATTTTTGGGAATGATTCTGAAATCGCCGCCTTTTGCAACTGCTGCTTTGAGATATTTGGAACCCATGACCGCGCCCATGCCGGTTCTGCCTATATGACGTTCTCCGGTCACAATATTGGCGAAGCGCACCCCGTTCTCTCCCGCAGGACCTATGACCAATGCGTCTGAATTCTTATCTGTTATCTGTTTCTGTGCCGAAAGAGCATCCATGCCCCATAAGTTTTCAGCATCCCTGAATTCTGCGCCTTCGGCAGTAATATAGAGATATACGGCTTTCGGTGATTTTCCTTTGATGAGCAGTCCGTCCCAGCCAGCGGTTTTCAGGCTCATGCCGAAAGGTCCCCCGCAGGACGACGAGGCAAAAATCCCGGTAAGCGGAGATTTTGTCACAGCCGCAAATCTGCCGCTGCATGCCGCACCGGTTCCCATCAGCACCCCGGGCATAACTGCAAGGATATTTTCCTCTCCCATCGGATCAATTCCGGGTTTCATGCGGTCATACAGCAGTTTCAGTCCCAGTCCTTTGCCTCCGAGATACAGTTTCCGTTCCTGCTCTGTAACTGTATAAATATTGACCGTCCGAGACGAAAGATCAATTTCTATGACTTTATTGCTCGGTCCGTATAATTCCTTCATCATTTTATTCCTTTATTGTAGGGGCATGTCGCCGACATGCCCTCCTGCCGCTATTTGAAAGATCAATTTCTATGACTTTATTGCTCGGTCCGTATAATTCCTTCATCATTTTATTCCTTTATTGTAGGGGCATGTCGCCGACATGCCCTCCTGCCGCTATTTATCGGCTCTTCATACCATACCTACCCGCCTCCCAGCGGTCTGAGACAGGCAATTTCATCACGGTCTGTCAGTTTTGTCTTCAAACCGACGCGTTCCCCCCGGATAAAATAAGCCAGCGCAGAACTGTCCGGCAGCCGAAGCTTTTTTACAAGATGTCCGAGCCTTGAACCTTCGGGGAGTGTAACGACAATTCCGCTGTAAGGATCATATACGCCATGCACCGATTTGTCTAATCCTCCGAACAGCTTTACTTTGACGGTGATCTGTTTTTTTTGTCGAAACATGAATTCCCCTCGTTCCCAAGCCCCGGCTTCCCCCATATGCATCAAGCTAAGATTATTCTTTTAATAAAACTGAATTGTTATCAT
>DYRK01000529.1 GCA_020718785.1 Desulfatirhabdium butyrativorans
CGGGGCTTCGGGCGCAGATGCGTTCCCAAGCCGGGGCTTGGGAACGAGGAAAAATGACTCTTTCCTCTCAGGTCGTGAGAATTGAAAAAGGCCGCAATTCTTTCGGCCTGCGGCTTGTCATATCTTCTGTCGGAAAAGGGATAATTCAGATGCGCTGCGAGGAAAACCGTGTTTTCTTCCGGTCTGTCAGCCCGTTCAAAACCAGTCAGCGGTGTCCCCGCTGTACCCATACGCAGAGGGAGAACCGGAAGGGAGAGGAATTTGAGTGTCCGAAATGCGGGTACGCGGAACAGGCTGATTATGCCGGACCGCTCAACATTCTTCACCGTTTTCTCACCGGACGATACGGTGCCGGTTTCAAAACCTGATGAATACTATGAAATACCATTCATTTGGTAACTATGGAAAATCCATGAATCTTTTAAACAGACCGTCCCCGAAAGCAGCATTGGCGGCGATATGGCTTGCGCTCAATATCGCCGGATGTGCGGTTGTCGGACCCGATTATATTCCGCCTGAAATTCAATCTCCCGCTGCATGGAACAGCACTCCGGCGCAGGGACTGTCTGCGCCTGCCGCGAATCCCCGGATGCTCGCAGAATGGTGGAAAACCTTCAATGATCCTGTTCTGTCCGATCTGATTGAACGCGCGGTCGCGGGCAATTCCGATATTAAAGAAGCAAAAACCCGTATCCGAGAAGCCCGTGCGCGGCGTGGTATCACTGAAGCCCAGGACTTTCCCAAGATTGACGGCTCTGGTTCTGTGACCACGCGGCGCAGCAACAGTTCGGAAAGCAGACTCTACTCGGTCGGATTTGATGCAGGTTGGGAAATGGATATCTTCGGCGGTATTATCCGCTCCATCGCCGCTGCTGAAGCCGATATTGAGTCCGAGCAGGAAAATCTCAGAGATGTGCTGGTCTCGCTTCTGGCAGAAACCGCGCTGAATTATATCGAAGTCCGAACTTATCAGTCCCGGCTGGAAGTAGCAGAGGCAAACCTTGCCGCGCAAATGGAAACTTACCGTCTGACTCAGGCGCGGTATAAAGCAGGACTCGGCGATGAACTGGCTGTCCAGCAGGCTCGCTACAATCTCGAACAGACGCGCTCGCGGATTCCGACTCTGAACACGGGATTGGAATCAGCCAAAAACCGGATTGCCGTTCTCCTGGGCAAATATCCCGGCTCGGTACATGAGGAACTGAAGGCACACAAGCCCATACCGGTCACACGCTCGGAAATTGCTGCGGGTATTCCCGCGGATATTTTGCGGCGCAGACCCGATATACGCCGGGCTGAACGCAATCTTGCGGCACAGACCGCAAGGATAGGTGTGGCAATGGCTGATCTTTATCCCAAACTCACGCTGAACGGCTCATTGGGGCTGGATTCGATGTCATCGGGCAGCTTATTTTCCGGGGACAGTCTAGGACACAGTTTCGGTCCCCGTATCTCCTGGCCGATTTTCGATGCCGGCGCGATCCGTCAGAATATTGAGGTACAGTACGCGTTATCGGAACAGGCTATTATCAAATATGAATCCGCGGTTCTGAATGCGCTTGAAGAAGTGGAAAATGCGCTTACCGTGTATGCTGAGGAACAGAATCGCCGGCGGTCACTGTCCGAGGGAACCCGTGCCGCGCAGCAGGCTTCTGTTCTGGCTGAAAACAAATATGCCGCAGGTCTGACCGATTTCAACAATGTGCTGGAAGCCCAGCGTTCTCTGCTGAACCTTCAGGATCAGATGGCTGAAAGCAGCGGGAATATTATTGCGGATCTGGTGCGGCTGTATGAGGCTCTCGGGGGCGGATGGTCGGAGCAGGTTGGGTTTCGTGCCTCAACCCAACCTGCTTTACTTAAATGAAAAAATATTATAATAATTATCCGTATTGCCATAAAAGTGAAATGCGGAAAAATATAATTTATTCAGCGATATTTTATATGCCATTCTATGGCTTGTCCGTCTTTGGGCTTATTTTTCACTTTCTATCCTTTTTGTCCGAAAGGAACATTTGGAATTTGGCGGGAATTCTGATATTAGGAACAAGTTCCGTATATTTTATCCGATCCTTTGTTATGTCGCTTGTTGACTCTACAAAAGGAAGAATAGTTCTTTATTTCGACAATTATCGTCCCAAAGAAAATGATGGCGAGTGGGCATATCTGTATGGAAGTGAATTGGCTAAGAATCTTAAATTCATTGACTCATACCTCAAAAACAAGGGAAAAACCCCGTTGTCCGATTTTGGTTTTCATGATGATTATTGGGACGGGCAGAATGAGTGGAAACAACCTGAAGAAATGTTGGACTCTTTGTTGTGTGTGAAGGAAGGAATTTCTTCAAAAGGGTTGCCGTCATCACCTGCTTTGGAAAAAGAGGTGCTTGTTTACATAAATAAGCTGGAACGGGCTAAAGTTGAGCAGTTTCAGTGTCGTTTGATATATCGTAACGGTACGGATACTGCCATAACTCCTATGTATATGGAACAGAGAGAGGGAAGGTTCCCATGATGCCTGATGCGGAACAAAGAAAGAGCAGAATCAGGTTTAAACAAGCACTGTATAAAGCCCTGGGGTTGAGACACGAAACCCAACCTGCTTTACTTGAACATCGAGAAATAGTTAAGCAATTTTCAGAGATTGGGAGATGGATGAGAAATATAGTTAGGACGTTAAAAATTTTGATTATCAGTACGTTGTCTCTGCTGATAATCGCTGTTATTTTTCTGATAACAGACGGGCATCTGGACAATTATAAAAAATCTGATATAGGTGTTGTTTTAGGAAACAAAGTAAATTCTGACGGCACATTATCTCCGAGATTAAAAGGCAGACTGACTAAAGCATATGAATTGTATAAAAATCGGGTGATTGACAGAATCATTGTCAGCGGCGGCATCGGCATCGAAGGTATAGACGAAGCTTTAACGATGAAAGAGTATTTAAGCAGATGGGGAATTCCGGAAAATCTCATCATTGCTGACAGCAATGGCATTAATACTTATCATACCGCAAAAAACGTAAAAAAATACATGGATACCAATAACTGGAAGTCAGTCGTAATAATTACCCAATATCATCATATATCCCGGACAAGATTGGCATTTCATAGGTTCGGCATAAAAACTGTTACTTGCGCTCACGCCGATTATTATGAATTTCGAGATAGTTTTACCATCTTCAGAGAATTGACAGCCTATTGTTATTACTTAATCAGAGAGTATGAGTAAACATATTCATTGTTTTTCGGTCATCTTGCAATTGAAAAAATTCTTAAAGCACTTTATGTTGAGAAAGAGAAACAACATGCTCCTTTTACCCATGATTTGCTCAGGAGTAGGTTGGGTTGAGGGCAAGCTTATGAGACGAATGTTGGGTTTCGTGCCTCAACCCAACCTACTTTACTGAACCTTCAGGATCAGATGGCTGAAAGCAGCGGGAATATTATTGCCGATCTGGTGCGGCTGTATAAGGCTCTCGGGGGCGGATGGTCGGAGCAGGTTGGGTTTCGTGCCTCAACCCAACCTACTTTACTGATTGTCTCAAGAATGAAGCAGTATTAAGACAGGCAATATGTTCCGTCTGTGCTGTCAACTATTAACTAAAATGTTTCAAGTAAAGGTATAGGAGGAATATCCATGAGTGAATGGAAAACAACCAGTTGTGTTTTGTGTTCTCAAAACTGCGGACTTGAGATAGAAATCGAAAATAACCGAATTGTAAAGGTTCGCGGGGATAAGAAAAACCCTCGCAGCAAAGGATATCTTTGTGTCAAAGGCGCCAATATCGCTTATCATCAGCATCATTCCGACCGGCTTTCCCATCCCTTGAAAAAAACGCCAAACGGATTTGAACAAATCGGTTGGGAGCAGGCGGTTCAGGAAATCGGAGAGAAGCTTAAAAAGATTGTATCCGAACACGGGCCCCGCTCATTTGCATACATGGGCGGCGGCGGTCAGGGATGTCATTTCGAAGCCGGTTTCGGAACAACTCTGATGAAAAGTCTGGGTTCACGCTATCACTACAGCGCGCTGGCGCAGGAATTCAGCGGCGTATTCTGGGTGTTCGGAAAAATGCTCGGCAGTCAGAATCGTTTTGCCATTGAAGACGAAACAAATTCGGATATGCTGATTGCAATGGGCTGGAACGGAATGGAAAGCCATCAGATG
>DYRK01000530.1 GCA_020718785.1 Desulfatirhabdium butyrativorans
TGAGTGAGTGAGTGAGTGAGTGAGTGAGTGAGTGAGTGAGTGAGTGAGTGAGTGAGTGAAAAATGCCTGATTTTTCAGGAATGTCAAGCATTATTTTTGGAATATCCGAAAAAAGCTTCATAGAAAAACTCCTTATTTTAACAGCAGCGATTTTACAGATAAATCAGCAATATTCGCAATCTTCAGATCATTGGTCAGCAGTTCGGCTTTCAAAGTCAGCGATGTTGCGGCAATAATCGCATCCGGCAATCTGAGACGATACTTTTTCCGCAGACTTATTGCCGTATGCTTTATTTTTTCCGTCAGAGTGACAACGGTTACATCTGAGAGAAAATCCTTTATCCGGGATTCTTCATCCGTCTGCAACAGCGGATAAGAGAGCAGTTCCATTTCTGTAATAACAGATATGAAGTAACAGGCCTCGGGCAGCGATTCGGACAGACGCCCGCCGAGCAGATACAAAACCGTGTTGGTGTCCAGCACCTTGTTCATGTCCATTCATTCCGCATTTTCCTTTGAAAATCTGCCGGTTCCTCATTCAAAGTGATTAGGCCTTCATGCCGGGACAAATCTGTCGGATGCGGCATGTCGTACTCCTGACTTGAAAGGATAACGCTGACTTTTTTTCCTTCCTGCCAGCTTCGGTAAGGATGCGGAAGCCGTACTGTTCCGTTGTGCAGTTCGGCATCAAATTTTATTGTCTGCATATCGTTCAATCCTTTCCTTTAGGGAGTTAAAATGTCTGATTTTGATGTAAAAGTGAAGCATTTTTTAAAAAAATCTGCGGCATCTGCAAGACAGCCTGTGTTCCGTGACAGGATATTTGAGATATGCGAATGCGGGGTACTGTCTGAAAAATTCTGTTCTGAAGGCTGCGGCATAAGCCACCTCCGGATAAATAAAAAAACATCCGGACGGCGGCCCTGCCGCCCGTCATACCTGTGACAGCACCGTGCCGTCACACCTTTAAAAGCGTCCGATTATGTACATAATCCGAAGGGCTTTGCCAAGTATTTTTTCGCATCCGAACGAAAATTTTCAGGCTGTCCGAACCGGGATTTACGGGATTGAAGGATTGACAGGATTTCTGTTCAGCCTGTACCGGCAGGACTTCTTTTTTCAGTTCGGAAGGTTGAGCGGCAGAACACAAATCATGCAAATCCTTTAATCAGGCGAATCAGGGTTCGGACAGCGTGCTCCGGAATAAAAAAACGCCGGACGCTCTCCTTATATTGCAAAGGCGGAGAATGTCCGGCCTGGGGTCTGACTGAGTTTTACAGAGTACGGGCTGTGAGTGAGCGAAAAACGCCTGATTTTATAGAAAAATCAAGCATTAAGTATAAACACCTCCGAATCTTGAAGAGTGCGGGCGTAATGAAAGGCGGGGATGGAAGATTTGACAACTTTTCAAAAGTTGTCAAATCTCGGTTATGAACCCTTTCTGATCCGATCCATGTCCCTTCTTTCATCGCGCTTCCTGATGCTCTCTCTCTTGTCATAAAGATGTTTTCCCTTTGCAATTGCCAGTTTCATCTTGGCTTTCCCGTCTTTGAAATATAGTTGCAGCGGGATAAGGGCAAATCCTTTTTCATTGATCTTGCCGACCAGCTTTTTGATTTCATGATTATGCAACAACAGTTTGCGAGGTCTCAGCGGGTCGTGGTTCCCGAAATAGGCAAAAGGACAGGGACTGACGTGCATCTGATAGACAAAGACCTCTCCTTTTTTGATTTTGGCGTAAGAATCTTTGAGATTTGCCCGCCCCATTCTGAGAGATTTGACCTCGGTTCCGAGCAGAACTATCCCGGCTTCGTATTCGTCAATAATAGAATATTCATGCCGGGCTTTTCTGTTTTCGCTTATGATTTTTTTGTGTTCGTCTTTCATAGTCAGTTATCTTCTCCGTTATTTTCTCCGTGAAAAGCAGGAATCGGGATTTCCGCGCTGCCGGAAAAAATGTCTTCGTAAGTATCATGTAACAATGTCTTTACATCTTCGGCAGTTGACTGTCCGAGAGCAGTTTTTGCAAAAGCCTCGGTATCCGCATGATTAAGGCATGTTATAACATATTTTACTCCGGGAATGGAGGATGGATTCATGCTCAGTTCGGTTATTCCCAGCCCTAAAAGTACGGGCATATAAAGAGGTACGCCGGCCATTTCGCCGCACATAAAAACTTTTATTCCGCTGTTTTTTGCCGCATCCGACACTGTCTTTATCATGCGGAGAATCGCGGGATGAAGCGGTTCATACAGATGCGCCACGTGCCTGTTTCCTCTGTCTATGGCAAGAGAATACTGGATCAGGTCGTTGGTTCCTATGCTGAAAAAATCAACTTCTTTTGCCATAATATCAGCCATTATGACCGCGGACGGCACCTCGATCATTATTCCGACCTCTATATCTCTTCTGAATCCTGCGCCTTCTTTTTCCAGAGAATCTGCGACCTCATTCAGCAGCCGTCTGGCTTCACGGATTTCGCCGCAGTCGGATATCATGGGAAACAGTATTCTGACCTTGCCGTAAGCCGCGGCTCTCAGAATCGCTCTTAGCTGAGTTTTAAATACATCGGTACGTTTCAGACAATAGCGGATGCCGCGAAGCCCCAGCGCGGGATTCTGTTCCTGAGCTGTCGAATGATATGTCAGGGCTTTGTCGCCGTTTATGTCAAGTGTGCGGATGGTTACTGGCTTCGGTGCCATTACCTCCACGACATCTCTGTATTTGTCGAACAGTTCGTATTCTGTGGGAAACCCGGCGCGGCTCAGATACTGGAATTCGGTCCGGTAAAGACCGATGCCGTCTCCGCCGTAGTTTTTGACAGAGACCACTTCTTCGGGAAGTTCGATATTTCCCATAATCTGAATATAGCAGTCATCCAGCGTCCGGGTCGGCAGATGAATGCCACGGGTCATGACGGCTCTGCGTGCTTCATAAGCTATTTTGTGTTTTACAAACCGCACCAGAGTTTCTTCGGTCGGATTGACAACCACCTCGCCGGTCAGACCGTCAATCGCCATAAGATCGTCATTTTTAATTAGCGATGTGGCGAGATCAACTCCCATGACCGCAGGAATTTCAAGGGTCCGGGCAATGATTCCCGTATGGGAAGTGATGCCCCCGCGGTCCGTGACAAATCCCATAACTCTTTCCAATTGAATCTGACTTGTTTCCGCGGGGGAAAGATCGTCTGCGACAAGGATCACGCGTTTGTCAATATCTCTGACGCCCGAATAGTCCGCGCCCACAAGATTCTTTGTGATAAGTTCGGACACATGGACAATATCCGCGGCGCGTTCCCTGAAATACGGGTCGGACATGCTTTTGAACATATCCCTGATGTCAGATACTGCTTTTTTAAGCGCCCACTCGGCATTGATCTTTTCTTTCTCAATTATTTCAATGGTTTTTCCGTAAATCATCTTATCTTTGAGAAGCACCGCGTGGGTCTCGAGGATATTGGCGGTCTCGCGCAAATCATCGGGTATTCCTTCAATGATGCCGTGAAGTTCGTCTTTGGCTTTTTTTACAGCAGATTTGAAGCGGTTTTTTTCGGATTTCAGATCTTCTCCGGGAATAAAATATTTCTTGATAACATCCACTCCTTCCTTATCAAGGAGGTATGCTTTTCCGATACATATTCCCGGTGATCCGCCGATACCTTTCAGGATAATCTGTCGGCTCTCTTTTTCCGGCATGGTCGCTTATTCCCCGAATCCGTTTTGAATTAAGGCTTTGATACGATTCAGAATTTCAATATCCTCAGAATAATCGGCAGAGATCGTGACCCTTGTTCCTTTTGAACAGGCAAGGGCCAGCATGTCAATGATACTTGCCGCATCTGCTTTTTCACCGTCTCTGATTACCCATATTTTCGATTTGGCGGTCCTTGCGATTTCCGCTATTTTTGCAGCCGATCTTGCGTGAAGTCCCAGTTCGTTCACGATCACGGCATTTTTTGAAAATTTTTCAGGCGAACTGCTCATAATCCGATGTGTCTATCAATTTTTATCACGAATGTCAATCTGCAATTGTTGACAGAACAGAAAATAAATGATATTTTTCAAAATTCGAATCGGCTGATGTCCGCCGGCATAATCTGTGCTGTCGTAAAACGGCTTTGCAAGCCGTTTTTCCGCAAAAACGATTTGCAAAACCGTT
>DYRK01000052.1 GCA_020718785.1 Desulfatirhabdium butyrativorans
GAATTTTAGCAGAATGATAATGGAAAATGTTCATCATCTTATGATGCAGGCTCTTGCCGAGAATGTATTTCCGGGTGGGGTATTGCTGGTCTTCCGGGAAGGAACCGTTCTTTTTTTCGAAGCTTACGGCTGTGCCAATATATTTTCAAAACGCCCCATGACGCGCGATACGATTTTTGATCTGGCATCTGTGACCAAACCGCTCGCGACCACGCTGGCAGTGATGAAACTCGTTGAACAGGGAAAATTGGATATTGAACAGAATCTCGGTTCTGTATTGCCGCAATTCCTCGTTTCCAAGCCGGGGCATGGGAACGAGAAGGGGCAGATAAAAATAAAACATCTGCTTGGACATAATTCGGGGCTGCCGGATCATCGTCCATATTATAAACATTTACGCGAAATCCGATCAGATGCGCGGCGTGACAGGCTCAAGGAATTTCTGCTGAATGAACCGCTCATATCTCCTGTGGGAGAAAAAACCGTGTACAGCGATCTGGGATTTATGATACTCGGATGGGTAATTGAGCATCTGTCCGGCACAAGGCTTGACCGGTTTGTGAATGAAACGGTTTTCAGCCCGCTCGGACTTGAAAAGCTCTTTT
This sequence comes from Desulfatirhabdium butyrativorans, assembly GCA_020718785.1. Lineage (GTDB taxonomy): Bacteria > Desulfobacterota > Desulfobacteria > Desulfobacterales > DYRK01 > DYRK01. The sequence continues at coordinate 606 of DYRK01000052.1, forward strand.
TTGTGGACGTGAACAGACCGCGGCAGGGAAATTTTGCGGCAACGGAACTCTGCCCCTGGCGGAATCAGGTACTGGAGGGGCTTGTCCATGATGATAACGCATACAGTGCGGGCGGTATTGAGGGACATGCCGGACTTTTCGGTACCGCGGGGGAACTTTGCGTTCTCATCTCCGAATTGCTCAAAGCCTTTCACAGTCGTTTTTCGGCTTGTGTATTTCACAGAAATATTTTAAAAGCATTTTTTGAACGGGGGAAAGACTCGGAACGGGCTTTGGGCTTTGATATGCCTGCCCGGCAGGATGCGAGCTGCGGTCATTATTTTTCCGAGCAGAGTGTGGGGCATCTCGGTTTTACCGGAACATCCTTCTGGATTGACCTTGACCGCTGCATATCTGTAATTCTTCTGACAAACCGCGTCCATCCCTCACGTGATAATGTGAAAATAAAAGCATTCAGACCGAAAATCCATGATGCGGTTATGAAAGTTGTTGTAAACTCGATATGAACGGTGGTATTGTAAAGACTATTTGAAAAAAATACCTCTGCGGTCCTGCCCTATCCTGTTGATTTTTAAAGAAAATTACGGATAATTCGGGGATGCCCGAAGACAAAAAAACATGATCTGAGAAACGGCATTTCAGGATGGATCGGATCAAAATATATGGTTTGCGGAAACGAGGAACTATGAATCTGTTTTTGGATGCAGTTTTGGGCGTGTTTTCAAACGATCTTGCCATTGATCTGGGAACCGCCAATACGCTGGTATATGTGAAAGGCAAGGGAATTGTTTTATGCGAGCCTTCCGTGGTCGCGGTGCGTACAGACAACCGCATGAAAAACCGCGTGCTGGCAGTGGGACTCGAAGCACACAATATGCTGGGAAAAACTCCGGGAAACATCACCGCTATCCGCCCGATGAGGGACGGAGTGATCGCTGATTTCGAAGTTACCGAAGCAATGATCCGGCATTTTATCCACAAAGTGCATAACCGCCGTACTTTTGTCCGTCCCCGGATTATTGTGGCGGTTCCGTCGGGAATCACACAGGTGGAAAAGCGCGCGGTAAAGGAATCCGCGGAATCGGCAGGAGCCCGCGAAGTGTTTCTGATCGAAGAACCGATGGCCGCTGCGATAGGCGCGGGACTTCCCATTATGGAGCCGACCTGCAATATGGTCATAGATATCGGCGGCGGAACCACGGAAGTCGCGGTGATTTCTCTTGCAGGCATTGTTTACAGCCGATCCATCCGAGTTGCCGGGGATAAAATGGATGCCTCGATCATGCAGTATATAAAGAGAAAATACAACCTGCTTATCGGAGAACGGACTGCGGAGATCATCAAAATGACCATCGGCAATGCCTATCCCGATCCCCAGCATCTTGAAACAATAGAGGTCAAAGGCCGCGATCTGGTCTCGGGCATTCCCAAAATTCTGACTATCGGTACCGAGGAAATACGGATCGCCATTTCCGAACAGATTGACGCTATTGTAGAAACCGTGAAAATCGCCCTTGAACAGACACCTCCGGAGCTTTCCGCGGATATTGTTGACCGAGGCATTGTTCTGACCGGCGGCGGGGGACAGCTAATCAATCTTGACAAGCTTCTGAGCGAGGAAACGGGACTTCCCATACGGGTTACCGAAGACCCGCTCTCCACTGTGGCTCTGGGATCGGGCAAAGCCTTGGATAATATCGAAATTCTCAGACAGGTGGTTATTACCTGAAGTGAGAAATGAGAAATGAATATTTTCTCAATTCTCGATTGAACAGATGTTTTCAAAAAAAACGGTGATAATTATCGGCATCATTATTTTAGCCGCTGTTTCTGTCATAGGCATCTCTGTTTCGGGAAGACGGGGAGTGTCTTCTTACGGACAGGGAATTGCTCTGTTTTTTGTCGCGCCGTTTCAGGAAATAACCGCGCGGTCGCTCCGATTCGCGAAAGACATTTGGAACCACTATTTTTTTCTCAGTTCTTCGGCAAAAGCCGGCGACAGGCTAAGGAAAGAGCTGAATGATGCGATTGAAAAAATCAGCCGCTACGATGAAATCGAACATTCCAATTCACGGCTCCGCAGCCTGCTGAATTTCCGGAGAACAATTAACGGACAGGTTCTTGCCGCGGAGGTGATCGGCAAGGATCCCTCTCCCTGGTTCAAAAGCATAATTATAAACAAGGGCAGCGCGGACGGTATTAAAAAAGGGATGCCCGCGGTGATGCCGGAGGGCATTGCCGGTCTTGTTTCCGATATTTCGCGTAATTATTCCCGTGTGTTGCTGATTACAGACCAGAACAGCGCGGTGGATGCCCTGGTGCAGCGGACAAGGGCACGGGGGATTGTCAAAGGGGAATCTGACCGATGTCTGTTTGAGTATGTCCTGCGGAAACACGATATTGTGGAAGGCGATACGGTGATTTCATCGGGTCTGGACGGTGTGTTTCCCAAGGGGCTGAGGGTGGGCTATGTTTCCCGTGTGACCAAACGCAATTCAGGCATATTTCAGGATGTTACGGTAATACCCTACTGTGATTTCGAAAAACTCGAAGAAGTGCTGGTGATATTGGACCCGCCCGGAATTTCCCGGGAGGATGAGCAGTTTCCGGGTGAACAGTGACCTATTTTTTTTATGTGTCTGTGTGCCTTTTGCTGACCGTTGCCCAGACAACAGTGATTCCGCTGCTTATGCCCTTCGGCAGATGCACCTACGATCTGATGGTTCCTTTTGTTCTGTATCTGGGCATTTTCCGTCCGGTCCGTGAAAGTATCGGGGTGATTTTTTTTGCCGGATTTGTGACAGACAATTTTTCGGCAGCTCCTTTCGGTCTGTACAGCATCATTTATTTATGGCTGTTTGCCGGAACAAAATGGCTTGTCACTTTTCTGCATGTCGGGAACCGCATTCTTCTGCCTCTGATTGCCGGTACAGGAGTGCTGGCAGAAAATATTGTGTTTTTCGCGACATTTGCCGTCGTTCTGAGAACAGATTCCCGGATACCCGCGGACGCATTCAGAATACTTTGGGAACAGACGCTGTGGGCAGCAGTAACCGGGATGTTTCTGATTATGATGTTCCTTTATACCCAGAAAAAATGGGACCGCCGGCTGAAGGAACGGTCCGAAAAAGAAAACGGGAATACCTGACCGGTGAAAAGAGAAGCCTTTAACAAATATCTGAAAACGGCTGACAAAGACTGGTACAAACGCAGGCTGACCGCAGGCATGTTCTGCGTGATGGCAGCGTTCACGGTACTGAGCGTAAGGCTGTTCTATCTTCAGGTGATCGAAGGCGAAGAATACAGACGGCTTTCCGAGAACAACTGTATCCGTCTGCAAAACATAGACGCACCGAGAGGACTGGTCTTTGACCGCAACGGGAAACTGCTGGTGGACAACCGTCCCTCGTTTGATCTGAGCATTGTCATAAAAGATGCCGGCTCCGTAAAAGAAACCCTGGAAAAACTTTCGCGTTATGTGGGAATCCCCGAACAGGAACTTACAGCTAAAATCGAGGCAGGCCGGGATGTTCCGGCTTACAAACCTGTTCTTCTGAAACAGGATATAGACAGAGACACCCTTGCAGCCGTCGAAGTCCATAAATTCGATCTCCCGGGTGTTGTGGTTGATACACGGCTCAGGCGTCAGTATGTTCAGAGAGAGAGCGGCGCGCATGTCACCGGATACATAGGTGAAATCAATACCGATGAGATCAAAAGCGGGAAATATCCGGAATTCCGCGTAGGGGATATGGTTGGGAAATTCGGGGTTGAAAAAGCCTCGGAGTCTCATCTCAGGGGAAAGCGCGGCGGACGGCAGGTGGAGGTCAATGCAAAGGGACAGGTGGTAAGGGTTCTGAAGACGGTGGATTCGGAGCCGGGGCAAAATATTTATCTGACCATTGATCAGAGCCTGCAGAAAAAAGCCGAGTCTCTTATCGAAAGTGTGCCGGGGGCTGTGGCCGCAATGGATCCGGACACAGGGCAGATTCTGGCCATGGCAAGCAGCCCCTCGTTTGATCCCAATATGTTTGTCAACGGCATGTCCCGGGAAGAATGGGACCTGCTGGTGTCAAATCCCTTCCGTCCTATGGAAAACAAAGCTATTCAGGCAGAATATCCCCCGGCTTCCACATATAAAATCGTCACAGCCATTGCAGGACTCGAAGAAAGGGTAATTGATGAAAACACCACTTTTTACTGTCCGGGCTATTATGTTTACGGGGACAGGATTTTCCGTTGCTGGAAAAAAACGGGTCACGGCTCTGTGAATGTGGTGAAAGCCCTGGCTGTTTCCTGCGATGTTTTTTTCTATCAGGTGGGTCAGAAACTCGGTGTGGACCGGCTGGCGCGGTATGCCAAAAGCTGCGGACTCGGAGACCTGACAAATGTTGACCTTGACCATGAGGCAAAAGGTCTGATTCCCACATCCGCATGGAAAAAGCGGGCAATCGGCGTCGCGTGGCAGGGAGGGGAAACTCTTTCTGTGGCAATCGGACAGGGATATAACCTGACCACGCCCCTTCAAATGCTTGTGCTGACCGCCGCGGTGGCAAACGGCGGGAACATCTGTACGCCGCTGATTCTCAAAAGTGTCGAGACCGCAGACGGCAAGACGGTCTATGATAATGAGCGTCAGTTGATAAACAGACTGCCTGCAGGCAAAAGAACCCTTGATATTGTGAAAAGAGGCTTGTGGGAAGTGGTGAACGGCCGGAGCGGAACCGCCAGGATTGCCCATGCCGACGGTATCGAAATCAGCGGAAAAACAGGCACTGCCCAGGTTGTCAGCCGCAAAAAAAATGACAACAGATACAAAAAAAATGAGGCTGCCCATCTGAAACCCCACGCCTGGTTTGTTGCTTATGCAAAATCAAAACATTCACAGATCGCGGTCGCGGTGATTGTGGAACACGGGGAACACGGTTCCGGAACCGCTGCTCCCATTGCCCGGGAGCTTATCAAAAGTTATATGAGGGGCGGCACGGATTCGGAATATGTCTCTAAAAACACACAGTATAACGGATTTGAAACCGGAAACTGAGAATCTGAAAAGGAGGTTATGACTGAAAGACAGTTTGTGCAAAGGTTCGACTGGGGACTTCTGGGGCTGACTTTTATTCTCGGCATCATGGGACTTGTGACTTTGTACAGCGCGGTAACCGCGGATGCCCAGGTATCTCAGAAGATACTGGTAATCAAACAGATGCTCTGGTTCTTTGCGGGACTGATGCTCATGGTGATATCTTTTCTTTTTGATTACAAGACGCTGGAGCGGTGGGCAACGGTTATTTACATTGTCTGCATTGTTCTTCTGATCGCTGTTCTGCTTTTCGGAAAATATGTGGGGGGATCGAAACGCTGGCTCGCGCTGGGACCTGTGTCTTTTCAGCCTTCGGAAACCGCCAAACTGACGGTTATTGTCATGCTGGCGCGATACTATGCCAAACAGATCAGCACCAAGGGTTTCAGTCTTCAGGAACTGCTGAATCCTATGTTAATCACAGCCGTTCCTTTTTTGCTGATTGTGAAACAGCCTGATCTCGGAACTGCTATGCTGATTCTTATCATAGCAGCCTCAATTACGGTTTTTGTGAAAATAGAACACCGCTCGTTTGTGTCTCTGATTTTTACAGCCCTGACCGCGGTGCCGCTGGTATGGTTCTGCCTGAAAGGATATCAGAAACAGCGGATAATGACTTTTCTGGACCCGGACCGCGATCCTCTGGGCGCGGGTTATCATATTATCCAGTCCAAAATTGCCATCGGCTCCGGCATGGTATGGGGCAGGGGACTGCGTCAAGGCACTCAGAACGCTCTGTCTTTCCTGCCTGAACAGCATACGGATTTCATTTTTTCGGTCATGGCTGAGGAACTGGGCTTTGCCGGTTCCCTGTTTACGATTTTCGTTTTCCTGCTGCTGATTGTATGGGGACTGAACATTGCCTACGGATGCAGAGATACCTTCGGCACGGTTCTTTCGGTGGGCGTTACAGCAATGATATTCTGGCAGGTTGTCATCAATATCGGAATGGTGATGGGTCTGATGCCGGTGGTGGGAGTACCCCTTCCTTTTATAAGTTACGGGGGGTCATCTGTAATCAGCATGATGATGTGTGTGGCGGTTCTGATGAATGTCAGTATGCGGCGGTTTGCGATTGAATGAGGGCATCGTCATCCGGACTGTTTCTCCGAAAAAAACGGCGGATTCTGTAAAAAAAACACCCTGTCCCGGATGAACCGGAAAAAAAACAGGTTTTTCAAAAAACCTTTGACAAACTGCAAAATCTGATGTTAGAAGTGCTGAATATAAGGCGTGTCTCGGAAGTTTACGTTGCGGTTTTTAATCATTAAATCGTTTCACGGAGGAAGGCTTATGGTAAATGTAGACGGATCCCTTTTTATCCAGATCATCAATTTTCTTTTTCTGATATGGATTCTGAATGCAGTGATGTACAGACCTGTCAGGAATGTGCTTAGCCGAAGGAAAGAGAAGATCGAAGGGATTGAAAAAGAGATCGGAACCTTTGCAAAGGATGCAAAACAGAAAAAAGCTGCTTTTTCCGATGGAATCAAAGCTGCCCGGGTGAAAGGAATAAAGGAAAAAGATATTCTTACCCAGGCTGCTGTGAACGAAGAGAAAGCGATTATCGGAAAAATCAGCGAAAAGGCTCAGGCAGACCTCGCGAAGGCCAAGGAAAAAATCGCGCAGGATGCTGAGGAAGTCAGAAAAACTCTGATGAAAGATATGGACGGATTTGCGAATGAAATCAGTCGGAAAATTCTGGGGAGGGCTGTCTGACATGAGAAGCAAAATTTTTCGTTCATGGGTCATGACCGGATTCATTGCAGCGGCAGTGCTTTTCTGCACGGCAGGCTTCGCGGCAGGATCGGGCGGCGAAGGCGGTCACGGCGGCGGAACAAAGGGATGGGTGAACACTGATACCTACCGCGTAATGAATTTCGCTGTTCTTGCCGCGGCTCTTTTCTTTCTGCTGCGGAAACCCATGTCGCAGGCACTTGACGCACGGATCAAAGGAATACGGGAACAGCTGAGTGATCTGGAGGCCCGGAAAAAAGAATCCGAGAAAGAACTGGCTGTATATAACGAAAAGCTTCTGCTTTTGGACAGAGAAGCCGAAACTATTGTTGCCGGATATATCAGACAGGGCAACGATGCCAGAGAAAGAGTTCTCAGAGAAGCAGAATCCGCGGCTCAGAAGCTTGAGGAACAGGCTCTCAGGAATATAGAGCAGGAGTTCAAACGCGCCCGGCTTCAGCTTCAGGAGGATATTACCGAAAAAGCTCTTCAGAAGGCCGAGGCCTTGATAAAGAACAAAATAACAACGGATGATCAGGACAGACTGATAGATGAATATCTGGAGAAGGTGGTGGCATAGTGAAAAAATTAGCCATAGCACGACGTTATGCCAAGGCGCTTTTGCTTATCGGCAAAGAGGACGGTCATGCAGAGAAATACCGTGAAGAGCTTGACGGATTTGCAGGTCTGATGGCAAAAGAGAAAGCACTTGAACAGGCGATCTGTAACCCCCTTTACGATACCGCCGGCCGTAAAGCAGTTCTCAAAGATGTCGTGGAAAGACTGGACATATCGGGTGTCATGCGGTCTTTTCTGATGCTGCTTTTTGACAAAGGGCGGATCGGGTTTGCAGGAGACATTGACGAGTTTTATCAGAAACTGGCAGATGAACTCAAAGGGGTTGTCCGGGCCGGTCTGGTTTCCGCGACCGAGCTTTCCGGGGAGACCGTGAGCAAAATCCGCAAAGCTCTGTCAAAGAAGACCGGGAAAGAGGTCAGTCTCGAGGTGAAACAGAATCCCGCGCTGATAGGGGGAATCGTTACCAGGATAGGTGATCTTGTTCTGGACGGAAGTATCAGAACACAACTACTCAACATGAGGGAATCTTTAAAAAGGGGTGAGCGTGTCTAATGGAACTGAGAGCTGAAGAAATCAGTCAGATCATTAAAAATCAGATCAAAGATTACGATAAAAAGGTTGAATTAAGCGAAACCGGCGTTGTCCTGTCGGTGGGTGACGGTATTGCCAGAGTTTACGGGCTTGAGAAAGTCATGGCAATGGAACTGGTCGAATTTCCGGGCAGTATTTTGGGACTGGTTCTGAACCTTGAGGAAGACAATGTGGGTGTGGCTATCATGGGCGAAGACATTCACATCAAGGAAGGCGATATCGTCAAACGTACCGGACGTATTGCTCAGGTTCCTGTGGGAGAAGCGGTTCTCGGACGGGTGGTCACGGCAACGGGCGAACCCATTGACGGCAAGGGACCCATTGACGCGAAAGAGTTCAGGCGGGTAGAGATGGTCGCACCCGGTGTTATTGCCCGGAAAAGTGTGCATGAACCCTGCTACACAGGTCTTAAAGCCATTGACGCCATGACGCCGGTGGGACGCGGTCAGCGTGAACTGATTATCGGGGACCGTCAGGTCGGAAAAACCGCGGTTGCCATTGACGCCATTCTTGCCCAGAAGAACACGGATGTTTTCTGTATTTATGTTGCCTGCGGACAGAAAAAATCAACGGTTGCCCAGGTGGTTGCAGTGCTTGAAAAACACGGGGCAATGGCATACACCACCGTGGTTGCCGCGTGCGCCAGCGATCCGGCAACTCTTCAGTATATCGCACCGTATGCCGGATGTGCCATGGGCGAATATTTCCGGGACAAGGGACAGCATTCGCTGATTATCTATGACGATCTTTCGAAACAGGCTGTTTCCTACCGTCAGGTTTCTCTTCTTCTGCGCCGTCCCCCGGGACGTGAAGCTTTTCCGGGCGACATTTTCTACAACCATTCCCGTCTGCTGGAACGGTCTGCCAAACTTAACGACGAACTTGGTGCCGGGTCACTGACAGCACTGCCCATCATCGAAACCCAGGCCGGCGACGTTTCCGCATATATTCCCACCAATGTTATTTCCATCACCGACGGGCAGATATATCTTGAACCAAGCCTTTTCTTTGCAGGCGTAAGACCTGCCATCAATGTCGGTCTTTCGGTTTCACGCGTCGGCGGCGCGGCTCAGGTCAAAGCCATGAAACAGGTTGCAGGCACACTGAGGCTTGATCTTGCCCAGTATCGTGAACTGGAGGCTTTTGCCGCTTTCGGAAGCGATCTTGACAAATCCACGCAACGTCAGCTTACCCGCGGTGCAAGACTGGTCGAAATTCTGAAACAGCCCCAGTATCATCCCCTGCCGCTGGAAAAGCAGGTGGCTATTCTTTATGCCGGAACAAGAGGTTTTCTGGATAAATATCCGGTCAGCGCGCTGTCAAAATATGAGGCAGGTCTCTACGTTTTTATACAGGACCGGTATCCTCAGGTTTTCAAAGATCTGGGAGAGAAAAAGATCATTGACGCGGAATTGGACAAGATGCTGACGGATGCTCTGAATGCTTATGACCAGGAATTCAAGGACACAGTAAAATGAGAAGTGAGAAGTGAGAAGTGAGAAGTGAGAATTTTCGATTCTCAATTTTCGATTTTCAATTCTCAATCATAAGAGGGTGTATGGCAACGTTAAAAGATGTCAAAATGAAGATCGGCGCGGTAAAGAAGACGAAGCAGATCACAAAAGCCATGAACATGGTGGCTGCTTCCAGACTGCGCGGAGCCCAGACGACAATGGAAAGCTTCCGTCCTTATGCCACAAAATTCGCCGAAGTCCTGGGAAGCCTTGCGGAGAGGTCCGGCGAAGAAGTGAGTCCTTTGCTGGTCGAGCGGGATGAGGTAAAGAAAATTCATGTTGTTCTGTGTACTTCCGACAGAGGGCTGTGCGGCGGTTTCAACACCAATCTTATCACAAAGGCGGAAGCTTTTCTGAAGGGAAAAACAGGGCTTGAATTTTCGTTTACGAATTTCGGTAAAAAAGGGCGTGCCTGGTGCCGTAAAAAAGGGAAGACAATTGCCGATGACTACATCGGAGTGGTAGGCGGCAGATTCGAGTTCAATACCGCCCTGAAAGCCGGGCGGAAGCTCATCAGCGGATTTCTGGACGGAAATTATGACGAGGTATGGATTATCTATTCGGAATTCGTAAGTGTGGCAAGACAGACCCCTGTGCTTGCAAAGCTTCTTCCGATACCGCCCCTGGAAAAAGCCGGAAAGGATGCGGAAGATAAAAGCCGTCCCTATATGGCAGAGCATATCTGCGAGCCGTCATCGGCAGAACTGCTGAACGATATGCTGCCGAGAAATGTCTATGTGCAGATATACCGCTCGCTGCTGGAAACTTCGACCAGCGAACACGCTGCGCGTATGGCGGCAATGGATAATGCGACCAAAGCATGCAACGATATGATCGGAAGTCTCACACTGGCATATAACAAGGCCCGGCAGGCAGCCATTACCGCGGAACTCATGGATATCGTGGGCGGCGCCGAAGCATTGAAAGGGTAATTTCAGTGAGCAGTAGTCGGTGTACGATAAAAAAAATCGTCCGTGATGACTGCTGACTGATTTCATAGGAGGTTTTAAAAACAGATGGCAGAAAATACAGGAAAGATTACGCAGGTGATGGGGCCTGTTGTTGACGTTGAATTCGAGCAGGGCAAGCTGCCTACAATCCTTACGGCGCTTCTGATCAGCAACCCTGCGATCAATGACGAACCCGACAATCTTGTTGTGGAAGTGGCGCAGCATCTCGGAGACAATGTGGTCCGCGCGGTTGCAATGGACGTAACCGACGGTCTGACTCGCGGACAGGCAGTCAAAGACACGGGCAAACCGATCATGATGCCGGTGGGACAGGCAGGTCTGGGACGTGTTCTCAACGTGGTGGGACGTCCGGTGGACGGTCTGGGACCGGTCAGTCAGGAAAAAATGATGCCGATTCACCGTCCCGCGCCCAAATTCACGGAACAGGATACTACGGTGCGTGTTCTTGAAACCGGCGTAAAAGTTATTGACCTGCTGGTTCCCTTTCCCCGCGGCGGCAAAATGGGGATGTTCGGGGGCGCAGGCGTGGGCAAGACAGTTATCATGATGGAAATGGTCCACAACATCGCCATGCAGCACGGCGGTATTTCCGTGTTTGCCGGTGTCGGCGAGCGGACGCGTGAAGGAAACGACCTTTACCATGAAATGAAGGATTCGGGCGTTCTTCCCAAAGCTGCCCTGATTTACGGACAGATGACCGAACCGCCCGGAGCCAGAGCGCGCGTCGCACTTTCCGCGCTGACGGCTGCCGAGTATTTCCGGGACGTGGAAGGTCAGGATGTTCTTATCTTCATTGACAATATTTTCCGTTTCACACAGGCCGGTTCCGAAGTGTCGGCACTTCTCGGACGCATGCCTTCCGCCGTCGGATATCAGCCCACACTGGCTGTTGACCTGGGCGGACTTCAGGAGCGGATCACCTCGACAGACAAAGGCTCGATCACCGCTGTTCAGTGCGTGTATGTGCCTGCCGACGACCTGACCGACCCCGCGCCTGCGACCACTTTTGCCCATCTTGACGGCACCGTGGTTCTGTCCCGTCAGATTGCCGAGCTGGGAATCTATCCCGCGGTTGACCCGCTGGACTCCACCTCCAGAATTCTGGATGCGAATTTCATCGGCCTGGAACATTATCAGGTAGCACGGCAGGTTCAGCAGATTCTCCAGAAATATAAGGAACTTCAGGATATTATTGCCATTCTGGGAATGGAGGAGCTGTCTGACGAAGACAAAGTTACCGTGACCCGGGCAAGACGAATCCAGCGGTTTCTGTCACAGCCCTTCCATGTTGCCGAAACATTTACCGGAATGAACGGCAAATATGTAAAAATAGAAGACAGCATCAGAGGTTTCAAAGAAATCTGTGACGGCAAACATGACGAGCTTCCCGAGCAGGCTTTCTACATGGTGGGCGGCATCGAAGAAGCTGTGGAAAAAGCCAAAAAAATGTCTGAAGTGAAATAACCGAGGGATAAAGGAAAAAGTATGGCTGGAATGATTCGCTTGGAAATTGTTACGCCTACGAGATCTGTGGTCAATGAAGATGTCCAGATCGTCGTGGCCCCGGGTACTCTCGGAGAATTCGGTGTGCTTGCAGGCCATACGCCTTTTTTGACGACCCTTAAACTGGGGACCGTCCGCTATACGGACGCGAAGGGAACCGAAAGGGCTGTTTTTGTCAACGGAGGGTTTGCAGAAGCTCTTCCCGACAAAGTAACGGTGCTGGCAGAGTCCGCGGAGAGAAGACGCGATATTGATCTGGAGCGTGCGAAATCCGCTCTGGAACGCGCACAAAGGCGTCTGGCAATGGAGAAGAAAAAAGAAGAAGTTGACTATACAAGAGCCAGAGCCGCGCTGGAAAGAGCTATGCATCGTCTGAAGGTGGCCTCGACAAGACGACAGTAGTAGTAACCCCCTGACGAAGAAAAGGGGTATCTTTGACAGGAAGGGCAGACCGGCACGCGGGTTTGCCCTTTTTTGTTGCAATAAAAATAAGGATATCAAATGGAAAAAAATTTTGGAAGACATTCTGCCGCAGTGGTCATTCTCGCCGCGGGACTGGGAAAACGGATGAAATCGGACAAAGCCAAAGTTCTTCACGAGATTCTGGGCAGACCCATGATCCTGTATGTTGTCGGAACCGCGGCAGCCGTTGCCGGAAAAGATGTGATCGCGGTCATCGGCAATCAGGCCGAAAAGGTCCGTGAAATCGTGTCCGGACATTATGATGTAAGTTTTGCGTTGCAGGAAAAGCAGCGCGGGACAGGGCATGCTGTGATGTGCGCGCTTCCGAATATTCCCGAACATGCCGGACATGTGCTGATTTTATGCGGAGATGTCCCTCTGATAACCACGGACACGCTCATGCGCCTGACCGAAGACCATCTGGCAAAGAATCGTGATATATCGCTTCTGGCTGTCAAACGCGATGATCCTTCGGGCTACGGCAGAATCCTTACGGATGAAAGCATGAATCTGACCGGCATTGCCGAGGAAGCGGATGCGACTTCTGAGCAGAAAAAAATAAAAATGATTAACGCAGGGATATATTGTGTGAAAAAAGACTTTCTGACCGATGCCCTGCAGAAAATCAGACCGGAAAATGCCCAGGGGGAATTCTATCTCACGGACATCATCGGGATTGCCCATAAAGAAGGAAAAAACGCGGGTGTCATGATCAGCGAAGATGCCGACGAGGTGATCGGAATCAATACACCCGCGGAACTGGCAAAAGTCGAAAAAATTATGCTTATAAAAAAAGAACAAGGTAAAATGTCTTGACTTTTTTTTATAGGAGAGACTATTATATACAAGACAGAATGAGGTGAAAGATTGGAAGATGAAATATTACAGCAATTCGGACAGATCGAGCAGAAGGTTGAAAAAATAATCCAGCGGTGTCAGTCGCTGGAAACGGATAATTCAAAGCTCTCAGAAAGAATCCGTGAACTCGAGCATCAGCTTTGCGAAAAGGCGGATGCTGAAAACCGTTATGCCGAACAGAAGACTTTCATCCGGTCAAAAATTGATAATCTGCTTGTCAGACTGGAAAGCATTGCACAATAAATTGTGATTCTGACGGATTTTGAGTATTTGATGTTATCCGAGATGTTCACAGACGGATTCCGTGAACATCGTCGGAATCAGCAATAACTCTGATATAAGAAGCCATGAAAAAATCCGCATGGGTGCAGTAAACCGGGTTTTTTTTACAGGGATGATTCATGGCAGAACCGGGGACAATATCGTAACTCATTGGAACAGCTTGTAACAATAGAACTTTTCGGCCAGTCATATACATTCGGAGCAGAGACGGAAATTTCAAAAGCAGAAGAAGTGGCCGATTTGCTGGTAAAAGAAGTAGCCAGAATAGAAGGACAGTTGTCAGCCAGATCATCAACGGTACCCAGACAGACCATTCTGATTCTGGCTGCGCTGAATATTGCCGGTGAAAATTACGAACTGAAAAAAAAATATTCGGAGCGGCTGAAAAATATATCTGAAAGATCGGCAAATCTGATACAGGCGATTGATATGTGTTTGCAGAGTTAGATGGTGAGCAATTTAAAGTCCGACCTTTTGTCTGCCTTATTATACGGATACCGGGAGGCAGAGAATCGGTCTGCCGGATGCCGGTTTTTCCGGCGTTTATGGAATTGAAAGCGGTCGGTATTATGGCCCCTGCTGTGTTTGTGATCGGAAGATGTCCTTTGACCCAACACTATACAAAGGGGAACCCTCTCCGGTTTCGGTGTGCATGTTCTGTCTATACAGAAAAGCCTGAAGAAACAAACAGGGTTCCCACCATGAAAAAAAGGCTCAAAGGCCTGCCGACACGGCATGATGCGGGGGTCTCCCTTAATTAAGCAAAACATTTCGGGAGAGGGATATGTTTATTTCAGTCGGTTTGACTCTCCCGAAGGTCTCATCCCCGAATTCACCTCATAAAAGTTCTTCCGTAAGTTTTTTCCGTTGGCGGGAAACAGCAGGTTTTCTCTGATACGAATACGCCTGAATCCCGGAAGATTCCGGTACCGGAGAATCATCAGGGAAGCGGGCTTGATTTTAATATCACACACAGCCGCGGGTTCCGAAGAGGGCTTTGTGATTTGATTGCTGACCGCTTATACTGTTTTTGCCCATTGATTTTTTTGTTTTATACTGACCACCAGCATAATCTGCGCTTTTGTAAAACGCCAAAAACTTAAAATAGACGCAAACCGTTTTGCCGATAAAACGATTTGCAAAATCGTTTTACGGAAAATCGGGAAGGCGCAAATTGTGACGGTGGAAAGAATAACTTGAGTTCGATATAAAAAATTACGAGTTACGCACTTGAATTTATTTTCCTGATTAATTGGCGTTTATTGGCGTCCATCAGCGGTTAAAAATCATGCGACTGTGTAACTCCTGAAAATAACGAATCAGATCGGCGTGTTTCAATTCCCCCCTTTTTTAAAGGGGGGCAGGGTGGAATGAAACAGGAGAAGCCGTGTCCGCTGTTTTTTTCAGAGACAGCTTGCCGGATCGCCCTGCATAACAGGTTACAGTGTGTCTGATAAAAAAGATAATCCCCGATCTCCCGCACCTGCGGGAAACACAACGGAGCGGATGAGGATGAATTCGGAGCGGATAAAAAGGGCGGAAGTATGGCGGTATAATCCCGGAGAGAATGATAATGAATGAATATAATGTGTTTATGAGCCTGATCGGCATCGGGATCGGTTTTGTTCTGGCTTACTGGATGAAAGGCAAAATCCTGTCCCAGAAAATTACAGATGCCGAAAGTGAGGGACTGAGTCTCGTCGCCGATGCCAAACAAAGGTCGGAAAAGCTTCTGAAGGAAGCGGAGATTGAAGCAAAAGACAGACTCTTTAAAATGAAGAGTGAGTTTGAGGCGGAAACAAGAGAGACTCGTGCCGAAGTAAAGAAGAAAGAAAAATGGCTGCTGCAAAAAGAAGAGAATATTGACCGGAAGAACGAGTCTATTGAGAAAAGAGAACGTGAGACTGTCCGCAAAGAAAAGAAACTGCTGAAAAAAGAAGAGGAAATCGAGCAGGATAAGCTCAAATACAATGAGTTGGTTGAAGAACAGAAAAAACAGCTTGAAAGAATTTCCGGACTGACCTCGGAACAGGCAAAGGAACTTCTGATCCGCGCAATGGAAAATGAAGCCCGCTATGAAGGCGCCAAGCTGGTAAAACGGATAGAGGGCGAAGCAAAAGAGGAGGCAAGCAAGAAAGCCAAAAATATTATTGCGACAGCTATTCAGCGATATGCTGCGGATTTTGTCGCGGAGCGGACAGTTTCTGTAGTTCCTTTGCCGAATGATGAAATGAAGGGACGGATTATAGGCAGAGAGGGACGCAATATCCGCGCACTCGAAGCCGCGACCGGTATTGACCTGATAATAGACGATACACCGGAAGCCGTTATTTTATCCGGATTCAATCCGGTCAGACGGGAGATCGCGCGCATTGCGCTGACACGGCTGATTTCCGACGGACGGATTCATCCTGCGCGTATAGAGGACGTGGTCAAAAAGGTCGGGCATGAGGTCGAGGCTGTCATCAAAGAAGCCGGAGAGCAGGCCGCCTTTGATCTGGGGGTTCACAGTATTCATCCCGAACTGATCAAGTATATAGGACGGCTGAAATTCCGCACGAGTTATGCACAGAATGTGTTGCAGCATTCGATAGAGGTGGGATTTCTGTCCGGCATCATGGCTTCCGAACTGGGGCTGAATCAGAAAATGGCAAGGCGTATGGGACTGTTGCACGATATCGGAAAAGCTATTGATCATGAAGTCGAGGGACCTCACGCGCTGATCGGTTCCAAGCTGATCAAAAAATTCGGTGAATCTCCGAAGGTTGTCCATGCTGTTGCCGCTCACCATGAGGATGTCCCGCCGGCAAGTGTATACGCGCTGCTGGTTCAGGCAGCGGACGGGCTTTCAGGCGCAAGACCCGGAGCGCGCAGAGAACTGCTTGAAAATTATATCAAGCGGCTTGAAGAACTTGAGAAAATAGCAAATTCTTTCAAAGGGGTTGCGAATTCCTACGCAATTCAGGCCGGCAGAGAAATCCGCGTCATTGTGGAAAGCGGTATTGTCTCGGACGAAGAATCCATTTTACTCAGCAAAGATATCGTAAAAAAGATAGAAGAAGCTCTGACTTTTCCGGGACAGATCAAAGTCGTGGTCATCCGGGAAACAAGGGCAGTCGAATATGCAAACAAATAATATTCTTTCCACCGTCACAATTTGCGCTTTTCAAATTTTCCGTAAAACGCCAAAAACTTAAAACAGACGCAAATCGTTTTATCGGCAAAACGGTTTGCGTCTGTTTTAAGCAGTGGCGTTTGCCGGTGGTCAGTATATACGGCATAATCTGCACTTTTTCTGTTTCCGGCACTCCGGCATCATCGAAAGTGTGACAGTTATTTTTTCTTAATGCCTAAGAGTATTCTTTCCACCGTCACAATTTGCGCTTTTCAAATTTTCCGTAAAACGCCAAAAACTTAAAACAGACGCAAATCGTTTTATCGGCAAAACGGTTTGCAAGACCGTTTTACAAAAGCGCAGATTATGCCGGTGGTCAGTATAAGAGGTAACAAAATGAGTGTACTTGATGTTCTTCGGGAACGCGGATTTATCGAACAGACTACGCATGAAAGCGAGTTGGATGAATTTTTCAGACAGGGAAA
>DYRK01000531.1 GCA_020718785.1 Desulfatirhabdium butyrativorans
TTCAATGAGGGCATTACTGTGCCGCTCCACCCGGAACGGACATTGATGCTGTAATTGCCGGTTCTGTCTGTTGTGGCGGTGCCGCCGCCGCTGCTGAGAATCAGCATGACTCCGGAAATTCCGGCACCAGTTGAATCTTTGACATAGCCGGAAATGCTCTGAGCTTTTGTATAAGTTCCGGATGCCGTGGCAGTCTGCCCGGTTCTTACGGCTGCGGACTGATTTGCAGGTCTGATATAGCCTGCAACGGTTTTAAATTCAACGGTGTAAGTGCCTGCGGAGAGTTCCGCCGCCGCGCCGCTGTCGTAACAGGTGTTTTTTACACACCACTTTGCGCCTGCGGTTACGGCTTCCGCGGGGGTGAGGGTGACTTGCAGGTAGCCTGTAGTTCCGGGGTCGGAAACACAGTCACTCTGTCCGGTCAGCCACGGATCATAACTGACATTTCCGTAAACACCGTTACTGCTGTTTGCCCCCGGTCCGCCGGCATTATTCCACCAGTTGTTCTTTGCATTCACAGCGCCTGATGAACCGTTATGAAGACCTGTCCCGTTGTCTTCAAAGTTGTTGTTGACAATCTGAGGCGCTGCATCTTTAAGGTAGATTCCGTACTTATTGTCACGGATATTGTTGCAGTCAATTGTTGCCCCGCTGCTTCCGGAACCGTTGACATAAATTCCCGAATGGGAGCTTTCTCTGACGGTGTTATACCGAATTGTCGGGGCAGCTTTATACAAGTAAATATCAGCGTCATTGTTCTGACCGCCATATTCCACAATACAATGTTCAAGCACACTTTGCGTATCAGTGGTCGTATCTCTGAAATAGATACCTTCCCAGCTTCCCGAAGACGGTGAGGACGAATTAGAAGTAAACCTGATAGGAGATAAATCTGTGCCTTTGGCTGAGAGAGAACCATTCTTCCCTTCCCAATCGTACTGACCTCCAATATAAAGACCTGTTTCAGAAGCGAATTGTATTTCCACCCCGGGTTCGATAGTTAAATTCGCAGTGGGTTCCGCATATACGAATACATCTTTAGTAACAATATATGTGGATTCATCCCCTTTGTTTCCCCACGTGGTGTCCTCATCTATCAGACCGCCCTCAACCAGTGTTCCATGGAACTTGTTATCCGTATAGGTATTGCCGCTCAGATTCATTTTCTTGGGTTCTACCCGGATGGGATAACCGTTGCTGTGGCTGACGGTACAGTTCCTGACAGCAGGATAAGAAGCATCACAGTAGATGTTGACATTGGTGTACTGACCGCCGTATTCCACAATACAATATTCAAGCACAGTTTGCAGACTGGTAGTCGTAGATCTGAAATAGATGCCTCTCCAACTCCCGCGACCCGGTGAGGGCAGGCTGGAAGTAAATTTGATGGGGGATAATTCCGTGCCTTTTGCAGAAAGAGAACCGTTCTTCCCTTCCCAATCGTACTGACCACCGATATAAAGACCTGTTTCCGGTTTAAACCGTATTTCCACTCCGGGTTCGATGGTTAATGTCGCAGTGGGTTCCGCATATACGCCGACATCTCCGGTAACAATATATGTGGATTCATCGCCCTTGTTTCCCCATGTGGTATCCTTGTCTATCGTACCTCCGGCAACACATGTCCCCTGAATTTCGTTATCCGTGTAGGTATTGCCGCTCAGATTCATTTTATTCGGTTCCACACGGATGGGATAGCCGCTGCTGTGCCTGATAGTGCAGTTTTTGATGGCAGGATAAGACATATTACAGTAAATATTTGTATTATATTCCTGTCCGCCATATTCGACAATGCAATGTTCAAGCACCGTTGTCACATCAGTAGTTGTGTCCCTGAAATAAATACCCTTCCAACTCCCGCGCATAGGTGAGGAGAGATTGGAAGTGAATTTGATGGGAGATGATTCTGTACCTTTTGCAGAAAGAGAACCGTTTTTTCCTTCCCAAGAGTACTGACCTCCGATATAAAGGCCAGTGTTTGTTTTAAATTGTATTTCAACTCCGGGTTCGATGGTCAGTGTTGCTGCCTCAACGGTTATATCTCCGGTAACAACATACGGACTACCGCTCAAAGACCATGTTGTATCCGTTTTGATTGTCCCGCTGACCGGCGTTTCGGCAAAAGCCGCTGCTGCCGGAAAAAGCAGAAACGCCAATGCCACAGCCAGACAAAACATGGCTTTTCCCCTTGTTGCCGAACCTGTCTTAAAAATACCCATGATTGATTCCTCCTTTTTTGGATTAGAAAGGTAAATTTTTTCAGACGGGATATTCTGATCCGTCAAAATATCCCGCCCGCGCCCAAAAAAAAGGGGCGCAGCCTCTATATTTGCGTCTGTTTAAGGTACCGGCAAGCACCCGTTCTAAAACGCAAACAAAGAGGCGCGCCCATCCGGACGCGTCTCCGTCTGCATCGTCTTAGAATTTAAAAATTGCCGGTTTTTAAACAGACGATGACTACATTAACGCTGAATTTTATTTTCGGTTTTTTTTATCTGTTATCTCATAATCTTCTTCCGAAAGAAAATATCTGTATTGCATAAAATTCGTTTTTATAATGCACTTTGACAGGCTTGTCAAGCTTTTTTTTAAAATGTCCGAACACTGTCTGAACCCTGATTTTCAGGATTAAAGGATTGACATGATTGCTGTCAAGCCTTCCGGAGTGCTGAAATGCCAATTTTATAAAACGGGTTCAGCACAAATCCTGAAAATCCTTTAATCCTGAAAATCAGGATTCGGACATTTTAGGATCAGTCATAAGAATCTGCGTCTTCCGCTTCGGCAGGCGTCATTGTCAGCAAGCCTATGATTTTCAGCCGTTTTTCTTCATCCAGCATTTTGTCCAATCTGTTCCAGAGCATATTCTGACGCTCGATATGCGACATTCCTGAGAATGTCTCGGAGATAACAAAGCCGCCGAACCTTCCTGCGGATGTCATGCCGATATCCAAGACCGGGTTTTCAAGTCCTATCCGGGACAACATATTCTCTAACTCTTCTCTGAATTCCATCGTCTCACTCCCAAATTGATTATTTCAAGGGCATTACGAACAGCAGTATCGGAATTCGATTTCAGAATATCGCCTCTGATTCCCCTGTCGAGTTTTAACATTCTGAATTCCGACGACAGTCTGCTGTAGGAAGCAAAACGGTAATTGTTCTTCCATCGGGACCACACTTCTCCCAAAAGAGCGGGAAGTGTTATCAATTCCTTATGACGGATAAAATCAGCCATTCCGCTTTCTTTCAGAAGTTTCCTGAGATCATGCCGGCTTTCGAATTCAGGGTTTTCCCTGGTTTTGTATGCGAGCAGCAGGCATTCAACGGCGACTCCCGCAAAATAAACCGCTTCCGGGTAATACCGTTCATTATGAAGTTTTCTTGCAGCGTCTATCCGCTCATAAGCGGCTTCAAGATAATGTTCGGGTCTGAATCTCATATTCGGGCATTTATACTGTTGTAAAACGGCTTTGCAAGCCGTTTTGTGTCTGTGCTGAAAATTCATTCCGGAGGGCTTGACAGAAATCCTGAAAATCCTTTAATCCTGAAAATCAGGATTCGGACATTATCGGATTGCAGCCGTGCTGACCGATCTTATAAAATGGGTCATTTCAGCACTCCGGACTTTAAAACGATTTGAAAAATCGTTTTACCGTAAAACGGCTTTTCAAGCCGTTTTGTGTCTGTGCTGAAAATTCATTTCAGCACTCCGGACTTTGAAACGATTTGAAAAATCGCTTTACTGTAAAACGGCTTTTCAAGCCGTTTTGTGTCTGTGCTGAACCAATCTTATAAAACAGGCATTTCAGCACTCCGGAAGGCTTGACAGAAATCCTGAAAATCCTTTAATCCTGAAAATCAGGGTTCGGACAATGAGGATGTCCGAACCCTGATTAAAGGATTAAAGGATTGACATGATTTCTGTTCAGCCCGGGGACATGTCTTCCGAAGATTCAACCGTCCGGAAGGCTTGACATAAATCCTGAAAATCCTTTCATCCTGAAAATCAGGGTCAAATTTCAGGAAAAGGGGTTGATAATAACAATGCCGCAATCTGCAAAATCCCGTTCATTCCTTGTAACCAGAGCGATCCCATATACCGAGGCTGTCGTAGCAATAAGCATATCTGCCTGAGTGCGGGTCTGCCC
>DYRK01000532.1 GCA_020718785.1 Desulfatirhabdium butyrativorans
GTGATCTGTGAAACAGAGCGGAGATCATAACGGCTGTAATGATCCTTCAGAAGCTGAAACACACAGCGTCTGTCCTTCAGGGAACGGTCTGTTTTCGGAATGCCTTTTTCATCGCTTTGAAATGCCCATTTGCTTTTGTCATATTTCCGTCCTGCGGAATCATAGCCGGAAAACAGCCCGTCTTTGAATCCGAAGGACTCGGCTACCAGAAAGGACGCGTTGGTATAATCATTGACATAATCCTTGTCACAAAGATCATTGTCAAGGATATACTTGATCATTCCCCCGAGAAAGGCTATGTCTGTTCCGGATCGTAACGCCGTGTATATATCGGCTTTGGAAGAAGTTTTGGTAAAACGGGGATCAACGCTGATGAGCTTTGCCCCTTTGAGTTGAGCCTGAGTGACATACTTGAAAGATATGGGGTGATTTTCCGCTGCATTGCTTCCCATGATGAGAATGCAGTCGCTGTTTTTGAGGTCAATCCAGTGATTGGTCATTGCACCGCGTCCGAACGACTCTGCCAGAGCCGCAACTGTCGCGCTGTGTCAGATACGGGCCTGATGTTCGACATAGACCAGCCCGACCGCACGCATCAATGCCTGATACATCCAGCATTCTTCATTGTCCAAAGCCGCGCTTCCCACAGACGCAATGGCTGTTGTGCGGTTGACAGTCTCGCCTTTTCCGTTCTTTTCTTCAAACGCGGCATCGCGGGTCTGTTTGATCCGTTTGGCAATCTCATTCAGCACCCAGCTCCAGGGCGCGATCTGCCATTCTGCCGAATACGGCGCACGGTACAGGGGCTGAGTCAGGCGGTTTTCATTTTCGACCAATTGGGACAGCGATGCTCCTTTTGAACATAATGCCCCCTGATTGATCACATGATCCGGATCACCTTCGATGTTGATGACCCGCCCATCCCCTTTTTTGCTGGTATGCACAATCGCGCCGCATCCCACCGCGCAGTAACAGCAGATCGTGGTCGTTTCTTTGGCATACCGGGTTCTGAGCATCTGGGCATGGGCTTTAACCGGCGAAAGATCAAATCCCAGACCGCTTACGGCAATTCCGGCAGCCGTCGCGCCTGAGACCTGAATGAATTCCCTTCGTGTCACATTCATGATGATCCTCCTTTTTTAACAGACAGTTATACTGATTTTTAATCTTAGTTCCGAATAAACGGGCGAAATTCTAAACCATAAAATAAATCTTGTCAAGAAAATGAATTCTGTTTAGATTTTTTTCACACTGCCGGACAATTTTTCAGATACTTCTGCTGAAACAGACACAAAACGGCTTGCAAAGCCGTTTTACAGTAAAACGCCCCTGCTTAAAACAGACGCAAATCGTTTTTACTATAAAATCAGAATGTTATAATTTTTTGTCCGGTAGTGTGTATTTTTTTATTATGCAGAAAAAGATAACCCTGTACTCCGGAGCTTGAGTTATGATAAAAAATCTTAAAAAAATGTGAGTTTGACCACACTACCGGACAATTTTTCAGACCGCTCTGCTGAAACAGACACAAAACGGCTTGCAAAGCCGTTTTACTGTAAAACGATTTTGCAAATCGTTTCTGTTTCCTAATTAATAAAATCAGGATGTTATGATTTTTTGTCCGGTAGTGTGGAGTTTGACATAAAAAATGATTGATTTTTAATATTGTCAGACGGATATATTTTCCTCGTTCCCAAGCCCCGGCTTCGGTCCGTCTCCCGTCACGGGAAGCCGGGGCTTCCCCGGCAAGTGCGTTCCCAAGCTGGGGCTTGGGAACGAGAAAACGAGAAATATCGTAATAATCTGAGCTGTTATGTCATTCTGAGCGTAGCGAAGAATCTCAGAGATTCTTCACTGCGTTCAGAATGACAATGATAAACGCCGGGAGATTTCATCTGAAATGTCATTTACTTATACAACCGTCAAAAAATTTTTCAAAAAGAATTTCAAAGGGAAAAATCCTTTGCATATACCTGATTCGGAACGTAAAAAAACAGGGGAAATGCTCATGCGGCGATTTAAAGGACTGAAGCATATCGGCGTTGACCGGCATTACTATTTTCGGAAAGAAGAGAAAGAACGCATGGTCTGCAATTTTTTTGTCGAGGAACCCTCGGAGCGATATTATTCCCATTTGCATACCGAATTTGTTCTGCTTCTCAATGAGCAAAATGAACTGACCATCAGGCATTACAAAGACGATGCCCTGATCTCCGACATCGAGGAAATTTTCAGATTTATTTCCGACTGTCAGGAAGAGGTCGAACGTCTTCTTGCAATGGCAGTCAGGCGCAAAAAAGTACGCGAGTTCAAAGCTCAGGCAATTATTGCCCGTGTGAAACAGATGGCAAAAGAAGATCAGTTCGATTTTTATACTGAAACAGATACAGTAAAACTGAAGCTTTATGTCAGGCTCTCCGAACATGACTGTATTGAACTGCATATCCCTTTCAGCAAGTTTCAGGAAGTCATTCCCAATGTCCGTGAGACCGTTTCACTTATCAGAAAACTGCATGACAAGGGAATTAATTTCAAATTCAGATCGCTTCATTCCTACCATATCGGGAATGCCAATTGGATAAAATACAATACATTACAGACTTGAGACTGCGGCTATGGCAATACGGATTGATGTAACAGAACTGCATAAAATATTGGAAATGACGCCGTCTTCTCAGAACATTATGCTTATCGGGAAGCACGGCATCGGCAAATCGGAAATTGTCACCCGTTTCTACCGGGAGCGCGGCATGAAGGTAGTCATCTTTTTTCTGGGACAGATGAGCGATCCGGGCGATCTGATCGGTCTGATGCACAAAGATGAGACAACAGGCCGCTCGGTTTTTCTGCCGCCTTACTGGTGGCCTGAGGGCAAAGAGCCGATTGTTTTATTTTTAGACGAACTCAACAGGGCAAGACCGGAGATATTGCAGGCAGTTCAGGACCTGACCCTGAATAAAACCCTTGCAGGCAAACAGCTTCCTCCGGGAAGCATTGTGATTTCGGCAGTCAATGAAGGAGAGGAATATCAGCTTACCGATCTGGACCCTGCTCTGGTATCCCGTTTCAATCTATATGAATTCGCGCCCACGGTCGAGGACTGGCTGCTGTGGGCAAATGCCCATGATATTGACGCGCGCGTGATTGCCTTTATCCAGAAAAACCGCCACTGCCTTGACGGAGAAGGAACGAATCCGGAAAATGCCGAACTGGTGTCAGGGCTTGTGAAAACGCCGGATCGCCGAGCCTGGGTAAAGGTTTCCGATTTTATCAGGTCTTTTGAACAAACCGATGAGGTGCATGTCAAAATCATTGCCGGTATGGTCGGCACGAGTGTCGCACTGATGTTCAAACAAAGTCTTGACGCGGCTGCCAAAGTCACTGCCGAGCAGATTCTGCTGAATTTCAGTCAATACCGGAAAAAGCTCAAAGAACTCGGGCTTCAGGAAATCATCCTGCTGAATGAGCAGATTGTCTTATGGATAAACAGCAAAAAATATGAGAAAAATCAGGCTGAAAAAATCCGCCGGAATATGCTCGCGTATCTGAAAGAACTTCAGAAAGCAAAAAACCACGAACCGCTGGCTCATATTGCCTCAATGATCGAAAGCCCCGGATTTGAGGCTGTGATGAGCTTCCTCGCAGAGTCAATGGATATTATCGGTCTTATTACCGACTATATCAAGGGAATTAAAGTATGAGTGAAAATTGAAAAGTGAGAATTGAAAAATATTTCTCACTTCTCACTTTCTCATTTCCCCTCACCGGCGGGCATTATGTTTTATATGCAAATATCATGCCAAAAACGCCGGTTTTCCATTTTTCAACCGTTTTTTCCGCAATTCTGCCGATAAATGTTTTGACAAAACCCGCTCAGATGAAATAAATGAGAATCGAAAAGTGAGAAGTGGGAAGTGAATATTGATTTCTCGTTTTTCAATTCTCAGCAGATCGAAAATGCTCCCGGGCCGCTCCGGGCGGATTGACGGTCTATTTTTAGCCTTTGGCGCCGGAAAAGCTTGGGATTTGTCAATCCCAAGCGAGCATTCCCGAGCATTTCGGGAAAATTTTCGATCTGCTGATTCTCACTCCTCACTTTAAACGAGGTTTCAGGATGTCAACAAATATGCTCAAAA
>DYRK01000533.1 GCA_020718785.1 Desulfatirhabdium butyrativorans
AAGCCGGGGCTTTGGAACGAGGAAAATAACCATTAAGTCAAAGGGAATTTTATATGAAAGTCGGAATCGTATATGATCTGAAAGAAGATTATCTTAACGAAGGCTACGGGGAAGAAGATGTAGCCGAATTCGACCGTATTGAAACAATAGAAGAAATCGAAAAAGCTTTGCAGGAAAACGGTTTTGAAACCGAGAGAATCGGAAATCTCAAGAGCCTTGTGAGGAGGCTGGCAGATAATCGGCGATGGGATATGGTGTTCAATATTGCCGAAGGAATGTACGGAATCGGGCGTGAGGCCCAGGTTCCCGCTCTGCTGGATGCCTATTGTATTCCATACACTTTTTCTGACCCCTTGGTTCTTGCTCTGACTCTTCATAAGGGCTTGACCAAGACGATTGTCAGAGATAAGGGAATCAGAACACCTGATTTTTATGTTGCAGAAAAAGAGCAGGATATTGAAAATATAAATCTGCCTTTCCCGCTTTTTGCAAAGCCTTTGTCAGAGGGAACCGGAAAAGGGATTGATCAGTTATCCAAAATTGATAATTATAAAAATCTGAAAGAAAGATGTATAAAACTTCTTGAAAAATTCAGACAGCCTGTTCTGGTTGAGACATTTCTTCCCGGAAGAGAATTTACGGCAGGAATTCTGGGAACAGGAGAAAATGCCAGAGTAGCAGGGGTAATGGAAGTTGTCTATAATGACGCAAATAAGAATACCTACTCGTTTTTTACCAAAACCAACTATGAGGAATTAGTCAATTATACTCTGATAACCGGTGAGTTGGATCAGGTATGCAAAGATTTGTGTCTGAAAGTATGGAGACTGCTGGGATGCAGAGACGCGGGGAGAATTGATATACGTTCGGACGCCGACGGAATTCCGAACTTCATTGAAGTCAATCCTCTGGCAGGGCTTAATAATCCCCATTCCGATCTTCCGATAGTTTGCAGATTGGCAGGAATCGGCTTTAGTGAACTGATCGGAGAAATTATGAATTCTGCTATGACAAGATATAATTTAAAGTGATTTCAAAGCCGAAAAAATGCGTATTGCAATTGTTCATAACGCGGTAAAAGATGAAAGCAGTCCGGATGAGCGGGACGTGCTGGTTCAGGCTCAGGCAGTTTCCGACGCTCTGAAATATCTCGGACACGAACCGTTTTCTTTGGCATGTACCCTTGATCTCTCTGCCATAAAGAGGCAGACAGATGAGATAAGACCGGATGCGGTTTTCAATCTGGTGGAATCTCTTGACGGACATGGACGCCTGATTCATTTGTTTCCGACTTTGCTGGACGCCGTGAAAATTCCTTATACGGGTTCATGCGCCGAAGCCATACTCGTGACTTCCAACAAAATCATGGCAAAAGAGCGCATGGCAGCACTGAATTTGCCTACGCCGCCATGGGTCGGACCCTGGCCGCAGGACATACCGGGCATTTGCTCCCAAATGCAAAAATGCCAATCTTATTTAAAATGGTTTTGCACTCCGGAGGCCGGATGGATTATCAAATCACTCTGGGAACATGCCTCTGTCGGCTTGGATGAAGACATTCCGATCCGAGGCAAATCGGTCCATGAGATTGAGGAACTGCTGAAAAGCCGCGCTTCCCGGCTGGGCGGAGCCTGTTTTGCCGAGGCATTCATAGAAGGCAGAGAATTCAATCTTGCCCTGCTCGCAGGACCGGACGGTCCGGAAGTCCTGCCCCCTGCTGAAATCATATTTGAAAATTACGAGGAAGGCAGACCGCGTATTGTCGGATATCGGGCAAAGTGGGATGAAGATTCATTTGAATATAATCATACCATCCGGAGCTTTGATTTTCCTCCCGAAGATACCGCGCTGTTATCAGAACTGAAAGCGGCTGCCATCCGGTGCTGGCAGATGTTCGGACTGGGAGGATATGCACGGGTTGACTTCCGTGTGGATGCCGGCGGACAGATATGGATTCTGGAAATCAACACAAACCCCTGTCTCTCTCCGGATGCCGGATATGCTGCCGCAGTCGCTCAGTCCGGACTCTCCTTTGCAGATGCGGTTCAGCGCATTATTATAGGGGTGAGGGGTCAGAGGTGAGAGGTACGGGGATTTATCTTATCCAGAATCACTTACCTCAGACCCCTCACCTCGAACCCCTTACCTTCGAATAATGAAATTTCTCACAAAAGAAGATGTAAAAAATTCGTTTTATGACGGCATGTTTGCCAACATGTTCACCACTCTCACAGGCGGAATGTTTCTCACCGGGTTCGCGATTTATCTCGGTATGAACGAATCCCTGATCGGAGTAGTGGCAGCTATGCCGTTTATTGTCACGGTATTTCAACTGCCGGTCTCCTATCTTATCGAGAAAAGAGGCAGAAGAAAACGTATGGTTCTGTGGGGCGCAGGCATTGCCCGGATAACCTGGCTTCTGATTCTGACTGCTGCCATGCTGCCTGTTTCATCGCCGACTATCCGATATCTGCTCATTGTCGGACTGATTTTTATCTCCTACGCTTTTTTGTCGGCAGGCAATGTCGCATGGCTTTCATGGACATCGGAACTTATTCCCGATGAGATGCTGGGGAATTTTTTCGGGACCCGGAACATGCTCTGCGCGTTTGCCGGACTGATTGCCACCGTTATTTTCGGCAATCTTCTCGATTTTATGAAAAATTATTTCAGAGACGATCAGGCGGCGGCTTTCAGCGTCATTTTTGTCTCAGCGGTGGTTTTCGGAGTACTGAGCCTGTACTTTCTGAATCGGGTATCAGAACCCCGGCGATGTGCAGTGATTACAGATGACAGATCATTTCGGAAGCTCATGGAACTGCCCTTGAAAATACCCAATTTCCGAAATTTCCTGCTCTTCGTATTTTTATGGAATTTCTCGGTTTATTTCGCAACCCCGTTTTTTACTCTCTATTGGCTCAGGGACCTGCAATTCAGCTACAGTACGGTTGCCATACTGGGAATGCTTTCATCCTTTGCCGATATTGCGGGAATGAAATTCTGGGGAGTTATTTCCGACAAAGTCGGAAACAAAGCTGTCATACGCGTGACAGCCTGCGGGGTCGTGATTCTGCCGCTGATATGGGTATGGGTGAAACCCGACAGTATTATCCTGCCGGTATTGCTTCATGTCGTCGGCGGCGGCGTATGGGCAGGAGTCACTCTTTGCACCGGCAATCTGATGCTGAGAATTTCTCCCAGAGACAACCGCTCTTTCTTTTTATCGCTTTACAACATTGCCGGCGGATTCGGCGCGGCTGCGGCTCCCATTTTATCAGGTCTTGCGCTCAGTTATCTGATACCGCCGGATATTCATATTTTATCCGGCACTTTCATTCCCCTTCACATTGTTTTTTTACTCTCAGCCCTGATGCGGCTGGGAAGTCTCTTTTTCCTGAGATATGTACATGAGCCGGGAGAGGCAAGCATGGGGGAGACGGTCCGGATTCTCAAAAAAGTCCGTGTTCTGAATATTAGAAAGGGATTCAGTCATATACTGCATCCTTTTATGGAAATTTCAAAATATATGAGTCAAAGGAATAACTGAAATGCTTAATGTCCGAAAAAACTGCGAGGATATTCTGCCCCTGTTCCGATACGATGTGAATGGGCAGGACCCGGAACTTATCTGGCATCTTACTGAAATTACAGGATTTTTCAATATCTCTGAAGTCGCAGTAGCTAAGGAACTGGTACTGGAACGGCTTAACAAAGGGGCGGAAAGCGGTTATGATTTTGTGATTGCCGAACATTACGGCAAGCTGACAGGATATTCCTGTTACGGAAAAATTCCCTGCACCCAGTCGAGCTATGATCTTTACTGGATTGCGGTTCATCCTGATTTTCAGGGAAAAGGACTCGGAAGGCAGGTATTGAACGAAAGCGAACGGCTCATCCGGGAATCAGGCGGAACCCGCATTTATGTAGAGACTTCTCAGCGTCTGCAATACAGCGGAACCCGTGCTTTTTATGAACATTGCGGCTATCGCCTCGAATCGGTGCTGGAGGATTTCTACGCGCCCGGAGATGCAAAAGCGACCTACTGCAAAGCTTTGTGAAAGAAAAAAACGACTTGCGTCTGTTTTTTTCTCGTTCCCAAGCCCCTGCTTGGGAACGCACTTGCCGGGGAAGCCCC
>DYRK01000534.1 GCA_020718785.1 Desulfatirhabdium butyrativorans
AATCCGGCTTATTTTGACGACCGTTTGTAATTCCGGGCAATGTAGTAATTACAGAACCAGATTTCAATATCCGACACCGTATCAAGATTCACCACCGGCATACCGAGTTTTTTAGTGGGAATTTCTATAGTCCACTTGCTCACAGCAGGAGAAAGTTCGTGAAATTCCGCCTTTTGCCATGCCTCCGGCGGCACATCAGTATCTTCTGCAATCCGGGCGTTGATGCTGGAAAAACCGAAGCAGGGTCTCGATTTCCATTCATTGTTTTCATAGAACCATTGTCGGATGGGATAGCCTGTCATTTCATTTTTCAGTTGGTCAGGATGTAACGGATCAACTGTACCGCGGGTTTTATTCCGGACAAAACCGGCACCGCTCTGCTCGATATAAATCTTGACTTCGGAGTAAGCTGCTGATGAGGCATTGATTTTAACAGCGATCCATTTGATTTTTTCATTCCAGCGTCCGTCTGAAAAGAAAGTTTCCTCGAAATTCGTGCCGACGGTATTGAAGGACACGCGAACCACTTCATCAAATCCGGTGAGATGCTCGGACTTGCCAATATAGGCAATGTTCTTCAAATAAGATCGGAAAGCGTCTAAAGCGGAAACCATCTTGCCTGTTTTCGGATCAGGATATTGAACCGGATTTCCGGAACCGTCCACCCGCCTGAGTCCGAATACATGCTCTCTTAAAGAATATTTGACAAAAGACTGACCCGCCCGTTCTCCCATTTTTTCCAGCGAGGCATGATTATAGATTGCTCTTACCATTTTTTCAAGTTCTTGGGCGTTTCTCAGTTTGAACACGGTTTCACTGATATATGCCTTTCCGTCGTCTCCGATGGCTGTAAAACGCTGATTCAGTCTGTAATCCAATGCCCGAGACATCATAAATACCCATTTCTGAGCCTCGTCAAAAGCAAAGCCTGCCTCAATGACTGCTTTATCGGAAAGGAAGCGATGCACAGGGTCTGCAAAATAGCGACCCGCCAGATTTGCTTCCGATTCTTTCCATCGTGTTTCCAGATATGCCTTTTCCTCATACAATGCCTGTAAGCGGGATGTTTCCTGTGCAATCACCATTTTGGCTTCGGCAGAATCAACCGCAAGCGTATTCATGCCCAGCAGTAAATCTTTAACACGGGCTTCGCTGGTTGCGTCTGAAATTTTATCGCTCAAGTAATGAATCTTCGCATTTTGTTCGGCACCCAGCTTTTCTTTCATAGCAGAATGTTTGCCTGTCAGCAGTTGTGCATTTGCCTGAAGTGATCCGCTTTTTAAAGCGGTTAGTCCTCCCACTATGGCGCCTACAGGGTTGGAAAACACCGAAGCAAACGATGAGATCGCGCTCACAGCAGCGCTTTGTTCTGCCAGAGATGCCTGAATCTGAGCCATTTTTTTCGTCAGTTTTACCTGTTTATCGCCATACTCGATGATTGTCTTTGCAATCAGGTCATTAATACCGGCTTCTTTTCCCCTGCGCTCGATCTCATTGTTGATCTGTGCAAGCAGATTGTCCATTTCCGTCTGATTACGAACAATACGCAGCCTCGCCAATTCAATATTCTGATTTTGAAGGGAAATTTCGCTTCCGGCAGTCGGCGATGATGTCTCATAGCCTGACTGGGCAGGGTCTTTGCCCACAATCTTTTGAAGCCGGAGTCCGTACTGATTTCTGATTCCCTCAAGCTCCGATGCAATCTGATCTTTGTTCATCTGAACTTTTTCATATTTTGCCACAGCCTCATCATATTTCTGAATAGCATAGGATAATTGCCCGCCTGGACCTTGCCCGCTTGGAAAAAGCCTGTTCTCAAAAAACTGGTAAGTATCCTTGAACATCTGCGTTCCGCTGGTATCGGTGTCATAGCACAAGACCAGAAAATCCTTGTCAAAGCCCAGCGGATTTGCATTTCCTTCCACAAAATTCCTTGCCCCGCTCAGTTCGGTCAATGCGTGGGACCAGCCGGCTTTTGCCTCTGTCAGCCCAGAAGGGCTTTCGGCGCAGTCAGATTCACATTCGGGAAATATCCTGTTTAAGATAATACCGTCGGTATAAATTTTTTGCTGCATGGTCTGAATAAGACTGCGGGCTTTTTCCATATCCCCTGCGCCGCTTCGCATCGCGTAAAGTCTTGCCAATTTCACAGCCGTCCGGGTGAGGTCCCGCTCCACATTGAAGAGCAGAACCAAATCCTTATATCCGCTGAAAAGCGTTTCGTCCTCAACGACATATTCTATTTTTTCTCCGTTTTTATAACTCAGCGCATAAGCGGAGCGTGAAGGAACTTCTTTTTCAAAAAGATAATATCCGAAAGGCTTGCCCTTTGCCGCAGCCTCCGTATCCACACGGCTCATGTCAATTCCCATCGGGTCATTCAGAAGATTAAAATAAGGCGTTATCGCTTCTTCATACAGATCAAGTGCCTGTTCAAGGGACTGAATTTCCAGACTGATTTGAAAATCATTCTCCGCAATCGGACCCAGCGGAGGTCCCATTGCGGCTTTGTTCGCCCCGACCATTTTATCCGTTGCTTTGGTCAAGTCAGCCACCGCAATATCGTAATAAATATCAAGGAGAAGACTCCGCAAGTCTTTATGATAGGGATTGTATTTGAGCGCATTCAGAATGATCTTTCCGGCTTCCAATGCACGGCTGCGGTCATTTTCCGTCCAATATTTGCCCATATTGTCAAAGCGTGCGGTGATGCCGTTTGCATTTTTTTCATAAAGCAATACTTTGTAACGAAACGCGGCTTTGTCTTTTGCAAAATCGCCAGTCGCGTCGCCGGATTCATAATACAGCATTTTCCGAGCCTGATTTGCGGCATCTTTCTCAAAATCAGGATAAGGAATTGTTTTTGCGACAATCTGCCCCAGCGAAGAAGAAACCAGCCCGAAACTGCTGCTCTTGAGCGTCAGCCCGACATGTCCTCCGGAGAAAAAGCTGTTCTTAAAATCGCCCCGCACGGCTTTGACGCTCTGAGCGGCAAAAGACAAATTCGATATTCCCAGCATCAGACCGAGACACAAGATCGCGGCTACTGCCAGTTTTGTAAGATTCAGTTTCAAACAAAATATTCTCTTTTTCATAACATCGGCTCCTTTTTTGTCCGGAGTGCTAAAATGCCTAATCTTAT
Organism: Desulfatirhabdium butyrativorans; assembly: GCA_020718785.1. Taxonomy (GTDB): domain Bacteria; phylum Desulfobacterota; class Desulfobacteria; order Desulfobacterales; family DYRK01; genus DYRK01. The sequence continues at coordinate 3,143 of DYRK01000534.1, forward strand.
AAAATCGGTTTAGCATTTATATACTTGCTAAAATTTCGCTGCGCTCATTTCAGCACTCCTCTTTCTGTAAAAAACTTGAAGATTGACTTATTCAAACCGGATTTCCTCCGATTCAACAGAAGGTATCTGTCGGATTAAGGTAAATGTTCCCTCAGTTGCGTATTCAAACTGCTTTCCTTTTTCGGAAGGACATGTCACAGATTCTTTCAATGCGCCCTTTATCAACTCAGCCTGAACAATGTGACCTTCACTGCCGGAATTTGCATTGAACTCGAATTTCCGTTTCAGTTCCACGCCGAAAAGCGTATTGGGAACATCTATCCCATCCACTACGACGGTAAATGAGTCGGAATCAAAATCAACATTGTCGGCGGTCCATTCGGCAATCCCCGGTATGATACCGTAACCGTCGCCGATCAGAGCGGCTTCCGCTCCGCTCGGACTTTGAATGATTTTCATGCGGAAATGCAGCGCCATGCCGTTATTTTCAATGATGCCGTTCCATAAGGCATCATTATCGCTAATATAAACAATATGTTGCGTGGATACTCCCGGCACATATCCCAAATTTTCCCCGTCTTTGTAATAAACAGTCAGCACAAGGGTTTCCGTGCCGTTTTCCAATTCATCATCATCGCTGATATTGATAGGAATATTGGCATAAACTCCGTTTGCCAAAATGCTGTCATTCATCGTTCCGTAATCAGAACCTGCGGTAGCTGTTCCTGAAACAGTATATTTCAGCGTACCGGCAAAAGGTTTTGAAAAATTTACCTTTACATTGATTGCGTCATCTCCTTCCGAAACTTCCGATGATGCCTTTTCAAAACTTGCGGAGGGAAGCCCTGTATCGGGAAGGGTTTTTGCGGACTTGACAACATCGGACACGTCAAGGGTCCTGTCCGCATTTGTATCCATTTGTTCCAAATATTCATTCCCGAAGCTTTTGCGCTCAAGAACCGTGTCTCGGAGATCAGACTGGGCTGAAGAA
>DYRK01000535.1 GCA_020718785.1 Desulfatirhabdium butyrativorans
ATATGATTTCGGATTTACTGAGGTTTCCCGATTATGCCTATTCGTGGATTGTTCCGGCGGTTTGTGAGGGAGTAAAAGCTGCCCGAACTTATGAAATTGACATGATTGTCGCCACCGGAATGCCCTGGTCTTCTCTGATAATTGCTTATTTTATCAAACTGTTTACGGGAAAAAAATTAGTCGTTGACTTCAGGGACCCCTGGGTGGGAAATCCTTATTTAGAAAAAAACAGAGGAAGAAAGTTTTTAGAAAAAATTTTTGAATCCCTTGTGGTTCACAAAGCCGATCTCATCATCGCCAACACAGATTCTCTCAAAGAACAGATGGATGCCCGGTATCCGGAACTGAAAGAACGCATCATGGTGCTGCCCAACGGCTATGACGCCGAAGATTTTAAAGATATTCCTGAAATCAGGCTTCCGCAGGAAAAATTTGTCATCTCTCATGCGGGTTTTCTCTACCTGAAACGTGATCCTGTCTCACTGTTCAAAGCAATTGAAATCGTAAAAGAAAAATATCCCGAATTTTTTTCGATGATAGAATTTCATCATATAGGCAATATCAATCTTGATTATGATGTTGAAAAATATTGCCGGGAAAAAGGCATTCGGGACAATGTCATTCTTGCCGGACAGATAGGTCATAAAAAATGTCTGGGATATTTGGCAGCCTCGGATGTGCTTCTGATTATTCAGCCAGGAACCAAAAGTCAGATTCCTTCAAAACTCTACGAGTATATCTATTTAGATAAGCCAGTATTGGCTGTCACTGAAAAGGACAGCGCATTGGGACGGCTGCTGGCAGCATACCAGTTCGGAGAAGCCTTTGAACCGGATGAACATGAAAAAATTGCGGCTTTTCTTTGCAGTTTGGCAGATAACAAAAGAAAAAAGCAAACAGCACAGGCGAGCTATTCTCATAAAGAAAAATTCGATGCCCGTCAGATAATCTCGGAGTTTGAAGTGAGGTTAAATGTCCTATGAATCATCTTAACCGCAAAAAATTAGTTATGAAAAAAAACGGGCAATTCCATATTATAACCCAACTTGCTACCTATGCGGTCAGGCAGCGGATGCTGAATGCGATGATAAATGATATAACTTTTAATATTAAACATTCTTTTGTCACGGCATGAATCTTTTTCGGAAAAAAATTTGTAATCTGACTGAAAACGGTTTCGATCCGCTTCCGCGTGTTCCGGGCGGCAAGCCGCTCGATTTGAGAGTCGGTTGCCCGGACAGAATTTTTTTTGCGGAAAGGTCTGAAAATGACTCCGGCAGCATTGATGAGTATATCCTCATGGTTGTAGTCATTGTATGCCTTGTCTCCGTAACATATTGAATTTTCAGGAATAGAAAAGTTCATCTGTTTGAATACAGTGACATCCGCATCGGCACCGGGAGCTATTACAAATTCGACAGGCTTTCCGGATGAGGTCACAATCATATGGACACGGATCCCGAAAAAATACCGAAGTTTGCTTGCAATATAACCCCGGTAATTCTCTCCTTTGAGAATGACTGCCCGGCTTATTCGGATATTGTCGCAGACGGGAACAGGAAAACTGTCGATAATGTATTCCTGTCCGGTATTCATTTTTTTGAATATTTCCGACAGGATACAGAACAGATTTTCCCATACGGATCCGTCAACGGCATGAATTCTGCGGTTCAGGCGGCTTTCGCTCAGCATATTCGGAATATATCCGTGTTCTTTCAGGAAAACCGAAGCGTTGCGGATATTTCCGCCGAAAAACAGGGCGGCGGTCAGCACGACAGTCATAACTTCCGCATTACCCATTTTTATCTGAATATCTTCTTTTATATCTGTTGCTTTAATAAGTTCATCGCAAAGCATATAAATTATCGTGATTTCGGTTTCCATTTTTTATTACCTCCTGTAATTTTGAAAAGCTGAAAATATGTGTTTAAAGTTCATTATCGGGATATTTTAACAACGCCAGACAGTTTGTCAATAGGTGGCAAGTTGGGTTATTATACTTGCGGCTCTGATGTTTTAACTTCTAAATTTCAGCTACAATTAGCGAAGGAGTTGTTATGCCGGGTATTTTTGGATTATATAAAAGGAATTCGCCGGAAAAAGCAAATCAGCTCATGGAAAAAATGATACGTTCCATGGACGCTGAAAACAGACTCAGAACTGACCGATTTTCAGAACAAAATCGTGGGTTATGTATGGGGCGTGTCAGTCTCGGTATTATCAGCGCCGCAGACCAGCCGGTATCAAATCAGGAACAGAACTGCTTTCTTATTTTTCACGGTGAGTTATACGGTAGAGAGGGACAAAAAGACCCTAAATACGTCCTTAAACAATATATTGAAAAAGGCGACGCCTGCGTTTCCGAATTAAACGGCATCTTTCATTTTGTAGTCTATGACAAGCGTACAGAACAGATAAAACTTTTCAGCGACAAATTCGGGCTTCAGCCGCTTTATTACAGCCTTAATGCTGAAGGACTTCTCTTTGCCGCCGAAGTCAAAGCTATATTGAAAGATGAAAAGTTTGATAAAAGCCCTGACAATGAAAGCTTTGCGGATTTTCTTCACTACGGTCAGATTCTCGGTCAGAAGACGCTTTTTAAGAACATCAAATTGCTCGCGCCTGCTTCTGTGCTCACCTTCAATTTAGAAGATTTTAAGGTTTCACTCAAAAAATGCCGGCTGTTGGAAACGCTTTTTGTCAGAAAAAACAGCAGTGATTCCGAAACATCTGCAAAAGAGGTGATTCCTTTTCTGCTCGATTCCATCCTCAAACGAAGTGCAAATAAAGAAATTCTGGGACTTTCTCTTTCCGGTGGATTGGATTCACGGGGCATTCTGGCAGGACTGGGAAAAAATGCCGAAGGACTTTTCACTTATACGCTCGGTCTGCCCGGATGTGCGGATCAGAAGCTTTCCGAAAAAATGTCTCGTGTAGCAAAGACCCGCCACAAATTCGTAGAATTAGATCAAAGTTATCTTCAGGATTTTAAAACTATGGCAAGAGAAATGATCCGGCTGAGTGACGGTATGTACCATCCTCATGAATCCACCGAAATGCTTGCCCTTGAATATTTTAAAAACGCCGAATTCAAAATACTGCTAAGAGGACACGGCGGAGAAATTGCCAAAGCAGCACTGGCTTATCCTGTTATGGCGACCCAGCCGGTCTATTCCTGTCGTGACGGCGAGGCAGTTTTGAATCATATTTTCAACATCACAAATTTAGTCATACGTGACATAGAGGCAAAGAAACTGTTTACGCCTTTTTTTGCCGATGTGATGCAAGTGTCACCCATGCGCTCTCTTAGGGCATCCTGCGGCAGTGTCAGCGAGATTTTGGCGCCGCCGGATGTCTGCATTTATTACTACATCAATGAGCATATCCGCCGGCAGGTGGTTGCTTCTTTGGACATTTTCAGAACCCGGATAGAAATCAGAATGCCTTACATAGATGAGGCTTATGTCGGAAATGTGCTAAAACTGCCTGTGGCTGCCAGAAACAGAGGAGAATTTCATGTCGAGTTCATCAAAAAATGTATGCCCGAACTGATAAAAATTTCGGACTCAAATACCGGCGCGCCGTTGGATGCGGGACCGCTCAGGCTTTTTCTCACGGACAAATTCAACTCGCTGATGAAACGGCTTAGTGTAAAGGGTTTCCGGCATTATACTGAATTTCAGAAATGGCACAGAGATAGTTTCAGGGAAAATACCCGAAAAATCATTTTCAGCGAACAGACAGCGGCTCGAAATCTTTACAATATGGATACTCTGAAATCCGTTTTTGATCTTCATATTTCCGGAGCAAAGAACTACGGGCATCTCCTCGGAACCATTGTGGGTCTGGAACTGTGGTTTCGAATTTTTGTTGATGAAACCGGAAATGTCTCATAAGCGATTAGAAAAATTGGCAGTTGTATCATCTGAACTGACGGCCGGAGTGCCGGACTTAAAGTTCGGCATACAGCAATCTTATAAAATTCGGTTAGTTCTGCACTCCGATTGCAGGTGTCAGTTCATACGATACCACTACTAAAATCTGGAATTTTTTGCTCTCCCGTTGTCGGATATATCCCGTCCTTCGTTTTTCCTCCCCCCGTAAATACCTTTTTTACCCTATTGACGACA
>DYRK01000536.1 GCA_020718785.1 Desulfatirhabdium butyrativorans
AGTGAGAAATGCTTACCAACATATCTGTATGTAAAAAAACATTTTCGCCGGAAGAATATTTTGATGCGGAGGAGACTGCCGAAGTCAAATCAGAATACTATCATGGCGAGATATTTGCAATGACCGGGGCTTCTTTCAATCACAACATCATTGCATGGAATATTCTGGCCGCACTGCATGAACCCTTGAGTCATACAGACTGCTTTGCCTTTCCGGGCGATATGAGAATTCAGGCAGAAGCGAAACACTACACATATCCCGATATCAGCATTGTGTGCGGAGATATAGCTTTTGCCGAAGGCAGAGACGACACCATAAAAAATCCTATGGTTATTATCGAGATTCTGTCTGATTCCACAAAAGCATATGACAGAGGAATGAAATTTACAGCTTATCGGAAGATACCTTCGCTAAAGGATTATATCCTGATTAACCAGTATGCTTGTCAGATTGAATATTTTTATAAAACAGGCTTTAAGCGATGGGAATCCGAAGAATTGAACGGCTCCGAAGAGATACTTAATATCAGATCTGTCGGCATCGGATTGCCTTTGAAAAGCATTTACCATCGCGTCAATATCCCGGATGGCTTATGAATATTTTCTTGATCGGCTACAGATGCACGGGCAAGACATCTGCGGGAAAAGCACTTGCAGAAAAGCTCGGGCAGTCCTTTGCGGATTCGGATTCGGAAATAGTGAAAGAAAACGGCATGACCGTTGCCGAAATGGTGTCTGCACATGGATGGAATTTTTTTCGTGAAAAAGAGCAGTCGGTGATCCGACGCTTATGCACCGGGGATCAGCAGGTAGTAGCAACCGGAGGCGGAGTGATTCTGAATCCTGAAAATGTGAAAAATATGAGACAAAGCGGTATTGTCGTCTGGCTGAAAGCATTGCCGGAAACCATTAAAAAGCGTATCTTGAACGACGAGGCAACAAGTCATCTGCGCCCATCTCTCACAGCCAAAGGACTGACAGAAGAGATTGAAGATGTTCTTTCAATTCGTACCCCGCTTTATGAAGGAGCAATGAATTTTTCCGTTGATACTGATCAGGCGGGTATTGATGAGATATGCCGCATCATCATCGCGGGGTTAGGGAGGTGAGAGGTGAGAGGTAAGGGGTAAGAGAGGTGAAGCTCTCAACCTCTGACCTCTCACCCCTGACCTCGTACCTCAGATCTAATGCCTGAAACTTCGCTGCCCCGTATAAACCATAGTCACATCGGCTTCGTTACATGCCTCGATTGACTGGTAGTCATTCTCGGATCCGCCCGGCTGAATCACCGAGGAAATTCCTTCACGGATGCCTACATCCACACCGTCTCTGAAAGGAAAAAAGGCGTCGCTGACCATAGCCGATCCGATGAGTCCGCCTTTTTCATCAGCCACCCGCTTATCAATCTCGGCTTTTTTATCCTGATCTTTCATGTCGTTGTACGGAGTAGCGTAAGTTTCAAAACAATAGCGGTCGGCAAGCTTGCGATATGCCTTGTCTCTTGCAATCTCTGCGACACCGACCCTATCCTGTTCTCCGGTTCCGATGCCTGCCGTGACCTGATTTTTCACATAAATCACGGAATTCGAAGTAACCCCGGACTCCACCAGCCAGCCGAAGAGCATATCTTCATATTCCTGCTCCGTCGGCTGCCGGGCGATTCTGTACTTTTTGCCCTTGTATTCGGTTTCCGCAGGCATCAGAGCATCTTTTGAGCGGGCAAGCGGCACAAAAGACCACTGGACAATAATGCCGCCGTCTATCAGACTTTTGAAATCCGCAAAGCGTTTTCCTGCAAACTCATGCAGACGGCTGATATTGGCAATCCGAATCACCCGGAGATTTTTTTTTCTTGCCAGAATATCCATTGCTCCTGCTTCGAAATCAGGTGCAACTACAACTTCGGCATACTGATTGGAAACCGCTTCGGCTGTAGCCTTATCAACGGTTTTGTTCAAGGCGATGCAGCCGCCGAAAGCTGCGACCCGGTCTGCCATGTTTGCCTTCATATAGGCATCTTCGAGAGAATAAGAGCGGGCAACACCGCAGGGATTGTTATGCTTGATAATCACCACGGTCGGCTTATCCGTAAAATATCTCAGGATATTCAGGGCATTGTCCGCGTCGGTCAGATTGGTCTTTCCGGGATGCTTGCCGGACTGCAGCAGTTCGATATCCGAAGCCAGATATTGCCCGGGGCGTATCGTCTCGGTTTCTCCCAGCATGAGATTTCCGTTGACGAGCTTATACAGAGCGGCTTCCTGTCCCGGATTTTCACCGTATCTCAAACCTTTCTGAAGCCCGTCAATGGTCCACGAGACTCTTTCGTAAAAAAGAGTCTGCTTTTTATCATTTTCATCGCTGAAGCTGATTTCCATTTTAGGCGGAAAATGATCCTGAACAATGGTTTTATACATCTTTTTAAGGTCCTGAGCCATCATTGTCTCCTTAATTAATTGTTGTAGCAGCTTTTTACTCCCGCAAAAGATTGCGATCTCAGAAAGTCGGCAATGGCGCGGTCATAATCCGCAGTGTGACTGAAGGCTTTCTGCGCGAGACGGAAACGCAGTTCAAGGGAAGTCGCTCCCTTATTCTTTTTCATTTCAGAAAGAATCATTGTGTAATCGGAGGGGTCAACCGCCGATGCCACCCGCAGAAAATTTTTTGCCGCAGCCCGGATCATGCAGGGACCGCCGATGTCAATATTGCCGCGTGCCTGCTCGACACTCACGCCGGATTTGGAAACGGTTTCCTTAAACGGGTACAGATTGACGATCACCATGTCAATAGCAACCGCCTGAGTCCGTTTCAGATCCGACTGATGGGAATCATTGTAGGTTTCGGTCAGCAGACCAAGATAGATTTTAAAATCAAGGGTTTTTACAAGACCGCCCTGAGTTTCGGGCTGCCCCGTGTAATCGGATACCTGTGTCAGACAGGCATCGGCTTTTTTGCCCAGGATATCTTTTATCCTGCCATAAGTCCCGCCAGTGGAAAAAATTTTTATTTCAGAATTGATTTCAATCAGTTGCGGTATGAATTCATCAAGCCCGCTTTTATCCGAAACACTTACAAGCAGGTGCCTTACTTTTACAAAATCATCAATTTTTTCAACAAGATTGATTCCCATAACCCGTTCTCCCTTATAATGTTCTTGACTTTTTAAAGACTTCGGCTTATTTATATTCAGCAGATCGAAAATGCCCCGGGCCGCTCCCGGCGGATTGACAAATCCGCCGGAAATGCTTGGAATTTGTCAATCCCAAGCGGGCATTTCGGGAAAATTTTCGATCTGCTGATATTCAGCAGATCGAAAATGCCCCGGGCCGCTCCCGGCGGATTGACAAATCCGCCGGAAATGCCTGGGATTTGTCAATCCCAAGCGGGCATTTCGGGAAATTTTTCGATCTGCTGATATCAGACAGAAAATACAGATGTCTGCAATCTAACCTTTTTCAGATTTTTTTTCAAGTCAATTTATAACATATCAGTTTTAAAGAGTTTATTTCCGAATTCCGCCAAACTGCGGAAACGGAATCAATCCATCAATTTTAAACTGAACGGAGGCCTGCATGAGAAAGCATGTTACATGGTTTTTTGTCATTATTCTGGCGGTTTTCCTTATTTTGCCCCCCACGGACGGATTCTGCGGAAAGAAAAAGAAACGAAGCACCGGCTCCAAAGCCCGCGTCACATCGAAAGTGAATCAGACCGGAGGAACAAGCAGGGAAAGCCGCATAATCTCCAGAGCGGTGGGCGAAAGATGGTGGGTTTTCGGCAGAATCAATGGAAACGGCGATGTGGTGACGATTGTGGCGCAGCATATCACCGATCCGAGCCGTCGGTATCACCTCGATACATCCACGAACAAACGCGGGCAGTATGCGTTTTCCGATGTAGGTCAGGGCGATCCCGGCGAGTACAAACTGATCATTTATCTGGGTCAGAGTGAGACAGAGGTAAAACAGGTCAGTCTCAGAGGAATCCGCAAGGGCGGACGGGTTCCTGATATTTCTATCAGATAGAACGGAGAAACCGGGTTTTTTTAAACCCGGTTTTTCTGTTAAGAAGCCGGGCTTCGTAACAGGGAAAAGAAGTCGTTTTATATGGGAGGTAAAA
>DYRK01000537.1 GCA_020718785.1 Desulfatirhabdium butyrativorans
TTTCGTTCAGAAAACTGTCAATCATATACCGTTCCAGTTTGTTCTTCACCGAGATCACAAGAACCGTATTGTTTTCCGCTGCCACGATATCGTACTCGGCAATCCCTTTTTTCTTCAGATTCCGCCGCACATCCGAAAAAGCCATGTTTTTCTGACCGAAAGCATGCCTCACGTTGCGGTAGAACAGGTCTTCGGCAACTTTGCCCTGAATAATACCCATTTCTCCGAGCTTCGCGCCGATATCGTCTAATTTTTTTATGGTCTTATTCAACTGAGCTTCGGTTCTGTCAATATTCGCTTCGGTTCTTTTAAGATTCTCATCGGTTCTGCTAAGCTGCTCATCCGTTCTGTTAAGCTGCTCATCCGTTCTGTTAAGCTGCTCATCCGTTCTGTTAAGCTGCTCATCTGTTTTTTTCTGGGATTCCTTCAGTTCAAGAATTTCTTCATGGACTCTGCGGAAAGATTCATCCGTTTTTTTCCGGGATTCCTTCAGTTCAAGAATATGTTCATCGGTTTTTTTCTGAGACTCCCTGAGTTCCGCCATTCCACGGAAGAACTCCTCCATTCCCTTTTCTATGCGGTCCATACGGCTTTCTTTCATAAGCACCTCCTGTCTCGGATATAAGAATGATAACACCGGGGATTTTCAAAGGCAAGTGTTTAATCGTAATCTGTCCGGGGAAAGCAGACTCTATTCTGAACAGACTTGAGAACTAGGACACACTGCCGGACAAAAAATCATAATATACTGATTTTATTAGAAAACGATTTGCGTCTGTTTTAAGCAGAGGCGTTTTACTGTAAAACGGCTTTGCAAGCCGTTTTGTGTCTGTTTCAGCACAAGTATCTGAAAAATTGTCCGGGTAAAACGGGTTTCAAATCCGTTTTACTGTGCAAAAATTTCGTTGCGCTTATTTCTGCACTCCTCCGTATCAGAACAAGGCTTCAACCGCTTCTGACACGGTTCCGATTCCGACTACCTCGATGCCTTTGATTTCTGTCATCCGTTTGAGATTGCTTGCCGGAACAAAACATTTTGCAAAGCCCATTTTTTTCACTTCGCCCACCCGGATTTCCACATGGGAAATAGCTCTTACCTCGCCGGTAAGCCCGACTTCGCCCATGACAATATTGCCGTCGGGAATTGGTCTGTCCAGAAAACTCGAGGCTATTGCAGAGACAATTCCCATATCAATTGCCGGTTCATCTGCCTTTACCCCTCCTGCCACATTCATAAAAATATCATGTCCCATGAGGTGCATTCCCATTTTTTTTTCCATGACCGCGGCCAGCAGAGCCACGCGGTTATGATCCAGTCCGAGAATTGTCCGGCGGGGAGTTCCGAAAAGAGTATTGCTGACAAGAGCCTGAAGCTCAATGAGAATTGGTCTTGATCCTTCCATGGTCGCTGTGACCACAGACCCTGGGGCATTGGCAGGCCGCTCCGAAAGAAAGACCGCGGAAGGATTCGGCACTTCTTCCAGCCCTTTTTCCTTCATTTCAAACACTCCGATTTCATTGGTTGATCCGAATCGGTTCTTGGTGGCTCTCAGGATTCTGAACACATGGCTCCGGTCGCCCTCGAAATACAGAACCGTATCAACCATGTGTTCGAGCAGTCTGGGACCTGCGATTGCCCCTTCTTTGGTCACATGCCCTACAAGAAAAGTGGGAATATTTGTTTTTTTCGCCATTAGCATAAGCCTCATGGCAGATTCGCGAACCTGACTCACGCTCCCGGGCGCGGAAGACAGGTCTGAGTTGAACATGGTCTGAATAGAATCAATGACCAGCACATCCGGTTTTTCAGAAGCGATCATGGACATGATCATCTCCAGATCGACTTCCGACACCACCAGCATTCCCGGAGATATTGTGTTGAGCCGTCTGCTCCTTATGTGAATCTGACGGACCGACTCTTCGCCGGAAACATACAGAACCCGATGTCCTTTGCCTGCAAGACCGTAAAGAGCCTGAAGCATGAGCGTGGATTTGCCGATGCCCGGATCTCCGCCGATCAGCACCAGCGTCCCGGTGACCAAGCCGCCCCCGAGTACCCGGTCGAATTCCGCTATGCCCGTGTAAATGCGGTCTTCCTGTTGCAGATCAATGGAATCTATAGGCACGGGTCTGACCTTCATATCGGGCAGTCCGCGGGAAGCGGCCGGTCGCTGCGATTCTTCTGCAAAAGTATCCCATTGCCCGCAATCCGGACATTTTCCCATCCATTTGGGAGTCTGATATCCGCAGGTCTGACAGGTGAAAACGGTTTTTGTATTTTTTTTCATTCGGTATTTTATTATATATAAAAACAATAAATTATGATGATACAGAACGCTTCGTTCCTTACATATATTCTTCCTGCGGGTTGATTTGTTTCTGTCAGTCTGCTATGGAAACAATTCATATCATGTTATCTTTAAGGCATCAAGAAAATACCCGGCAATTCTAATTTTGAAAAACGGAATTTGCCTTTATGTAAAGTGGGTTTGCCAATTTTTAGATGGGCCGCTTTACGTCAAAATGAGAATTGCTGAGAAAATATCCCGAAACTTACTCAAATTGAAATCGGAGGCGAACATGCTGAAAAATAGGCAGATAAGTATCCGCTACGCTGTTTTTCTGAGTTTTTTATTGATGATTAATGCCTGCGCCGCACCTGTCCACACCATCGCGTATTCCGGGACCGGAAACCGCTGGTTCCGTTCTCTTCAGCAGCGGCTTGTCCGAGACGGATTTGACGCAGGCAGCATCGCAACGCTTTACAGTCACACAGGAGTGAATTTTGACGCCAAAGGGGTTTCGCGCTATTTTGTTCACAGAGAGGGTAAACTGAATTACGGTCAGTTTCTCGAACCCGGGGCTATTGAAAAAGCTTTTCAGTACATGGACGATTATCAGACCGAACTGACTGCCGCGGAAAAAGCCTTCGGAGTGGACCGGAAAGCGATCACGGCTATTCTTCTGGTTGAAACACGCTTCGGCAGTTATGTGGGAAAAAGCTCTGTGTTCAATGTTCTTTCGACCATGGCCGCGCTGGAAGATGGCGATGTCAAAGATATGCTGTGGAAAAGAGTTTCCGATTCCACCGATCTGAGCCGCGAAGAATTCGAGGACAAAGCAGCAAAAAAATCAGGCTGGGCTTACGTGGAACTGAAAGCCTTTCTGACTTACACAGCCAAAGAAAATCTGAATCCGCTGAATGTTTACGGGTCTTATGCCGGGGCAATGGGATTGTGCCAGTTCATGCCGAGCAACATTCTGACCCTTGCCAGAGACGGGGACAATGACGGGCATATTGATCTTTTCAGTCACGCGGACGCCATTATGAGCATTGCAAGCTACCTGAAAAATTACGGCTGGTATCCCGGAATCAGCGGGCAGGAGGCCTATAATGCGGTTTACACTTACAATCACAGTGGGTATTATGTGAACACGATATTGAAAATTATCGAACTTTTGAAAGGCTGAATCATATAAAATGAACACCCTGATTACGATTGTCGGCATTGCCCTTTTGTGTTTTCTGATGACATGCTGGGCAATTACAGATGTTGCCCGGAAAGATTTCGGTTCCCTTGAAATGAAGATTGTCTGGGGAATTGTCGCATGGATACCGTTTATCGGATTTATCCTTTATATTATTTTGGGATACAGAAGGGGGAAGCCCGTAATAAAACAAATTTAAAAAAAGTGTTTGACAAAGCATTTTTTTTACGGTATTCAGCTTTTTTCATGTTCAGCAAGGTCCCATCGTCTAGCGGTCCAGGACGCCGGCCTCTCACGCCGAAAACAGGGGTTCGATTCCCCTTGGGATCACCACCTCCCGCATTTTTGAGGTCAGATTCGGTTATGAGAAAATTCGATTTTAAATTTGCGGGGGGGGGGGGCAATCTTCTCCATATAATTACTTCCGGTACGGAACGGCAAATCAGACGCTTTTCGGACAGAAATGATGTCCGGAGGCGTTTTTTTTGTTTTAAAAAACAAGCCGGCTTAAAAATAAAAATATTGATTAAAAATAAGGTAGTTAGCATAGGTATAAAACAAAAATGATCCGGAAGAATGCAAAAATTTCATTTTTGCGTGTAAGAGAACGTGAGTTCGACATAAAAA
>DYRK01000538.1 GCA_020718785.1 Desulfatirhabdium butyrativorans
GATTTATGCCTGCGTCAATGCCGATAATTTTTCCCTCTTCCTTCTTCTCTCCCGTCCCGATTTCAAAAGATATCTGCACATAATCACGGTGTATGACAACGGAAGATGCTGTTTTTCCGATCTTTTCCCATCTGAGAAACTGTCTGTGTTTTTTCAGAGGAATATATAATTTTATCCCCTTTCCCACAGAAGACAGAACCAGCCACAGATCAAAGGAATTACGGCCTTTTTCAATTCTCACGACCTGAGAGGAAAGCGTCATTTTTTTTCCCTTATGCACGGGTTTCACAGGCTCATTGAAGATTTCCTCTCCGAAAAGTTCCTCAACTTCTCTCTCAACGGCACTTTTCCTCCTGTTTTCCGTATGTTTCGCTCCGATGACCGTCGCCAGCGCCTCTCTTGCCGCGCACTGCCTCATTCTTGCTGTGAACCATGAGTCATCCGCGAGACTGTATATTTCCGCTTTTATCTGATTTTCCGATTTTATTTCGGGATGTTCCCAAAAGTAAGCGATAAAAAAGTTCACAACACGGCTGTACTCGTCGAGAATCGCGTTCAGAATTTCCTGTTTTTTCGCTGTCGCAAATTTTATCGTTGTTTTTGACGATCTTGTTATTTTCATTCTGATCTCCATGTATGGTATTTCATACCGTCAAATACCATAGTATTTCCGGCAGTAATTTTTGCCAGCAGCCCGTCATTTTCAGGCACAAGAATCTTTCCGAACTCATTCTGCCGGGCCCCGGTATTTTACCCGCTTTGTAACGGTTCCAGGCCGCACGGTATCTGATGCCGTGTTCTTTTGCATATTCTCTTAAAATTTTCATAGTATTTAATACAACTGAATACTATGAAATTCTATCTTTGTCAATAATAAAATATCATACTTCCCTGATTTTCATAGAATGAAACTTTCCGGTTTGTGCATCTATCCTGAAAATTTTATATTTACGGATATGCTCCTTTTCTCTCTCTGTAAATGTAAGCATTCTTGAAAGCGGCGAATCTTCCTTTTCGCTCTTTGCTTTGGGTACGGAAAATCCGAGTGTGATAAACCAGTATTTCTCATCATCGGATATTTCAACTTCTTCCAATTCCAAATCCGCTGATTTTTCGGAAGAGAAAAGCGTTGCAAACGTATCGCCGGCGATTTTTACCGCTTCTTTAACATCAATCATACCTTATGCTTTCATGACAGGGTTCGGGGTGCGGGGTTCGAGGTCAGAGGTCGGAGGTCGGATTTACCCCGAACCCCGAACCCCTGACCTCGAACCTCCCTTTCATACCACATACTTGATGTCTAAACGCTGCGCCGCGTCATAATCGCCGATTCCCAGAGCGTCTGACATACCGATGGGCAGAGCGGTTGATCTTCCCAGCGGCGCCACGATTTTTTTGAGTTCTGTGTCAAAGCTCAGAAAAACATCCACCACGCGCTGCGCCACCTGTTCTGCATCCAAACGGCGGTAAAGCCGGGGATCCTGAGAGGTAATTCCTTTGGGACATCTGCCGATATTGCATATATTGCAACGGTCCGATTCGGACCCGACACAGCCTGCGGCAGCCTGCATGATATATTTGCCGATCTGAACCCCGCTGGCTCCCAGCATTATGAGCGCGGCAGCATTTGCCGCGAGATTTCCGCTTTTTCCCACACCGCCAGCAGCGAACAGGGGAATTTCATTCTGTTTTCCGATACGGACAAGATTCAGATAGCAGTCGCGGATATTGCTCGCTATCGGATATCCCATGTGATTCATGGAAACATTGTAAGCCGCGCCTGTTCCTCCGTCTTCGCCGTCAACGGCAAGTCCTCCGGCATAAGGATTTCTTGTCAGATTGTTCAGCACGGCAAGCGCAGTGGAAGTTCCTGAAATCTTGGGATAAACCGGAACCCGGAATCCCCATGCCATGTACATGGACTGAATCATCTTTGCCACCGATTCTTCAATGGAATACTGAGTCTGATGCGTGGGCGGACTGGGCAGACTTACGCCGGCCGGCACCCCTCGGATCGCGGCAATCAGCTTGTTGACCTTATGCCACATGAGCAGACCGCCGTCCCCGGGTTTTGCGCCCTGACCGTATTTTATCTCGATAGCGCAGGGGTCTTCTTTCATTTCCGGCAAAGCGTGAATGATCTCATCCCATCCGAAATAGCCGCTGGCAATCTGAAGAATGACATATTTGAGAAAGCGGGAGCGCAGAAGTCTCGGAGGACATCCGCCCTCGCCGGTGCTGATACGGACGGCTAATCCCAGTTCTTCGTTGAGATATGCCACGCCCATCTGAAGCCCTTCCCACATATTCGGAGACAACGCGCCGAAAGACATGCCGCCGATAATCAGTGGATAAATTTCTCTGACCGGCGGAATCCATCCGTTTTCTCTGAGAAATTTCAGATTGTCTTCGGGCGGCAGAACTCTTCCGAGAAGTGTGCGGAGTTCGAACTCATGCCGTCCCGCATCCAGCGCAGGGTCAGTGAGCATGGAGATTCGGATAAACTTGATCTGATCCAGAATTCCTCCGGGAACATTGCGCCTTCCGCCGCGGCTGCGCGGCTGTCCCCCGCGGTCAATATGATAGCGCAGTTTGTCTGCCTCATCGCTGCGGTACGGGGCAATGGCTCCGTTGGGACAGACCAGACTGCACATAGCGCATCCCACGCACGCGTAAGCCGGATCCGTCTTCTGGCGGATACCGTAATAAATTTTGTATTCATTGGACGCTTTCTCGATCTCTGAGCCGAGACCCATGGAAACGCGGATATTCCGTTTGCGGAATACTCCGAGTTCGACGGCCGAGACCGGACATACCGCGGTGCAGCTTCCGCAGAGGGTGCATTTTGCGATATCCCAGTCAATCTGCCAGAGCAGGTCTTTCACACTCAGTGAGGAAGGCGTAAGGCTTCTGTCTGACGACATATTCTGACCTCCTGACGATCCGGTCCCACAACGGCCGTATCCAGGTGCATGGGTTGAAAATCTTTGCTTTTGTCCCGATCCGGAATCACGGCATCCAGTCCGCAGATTTCCGAAGAAAAGGCAAACAGTCCGGGTCTGCCCCCGACCACTCCGGGACGCAGTTTTTTCCTGTCCTGAACCATGAACAGACTGTGATCCGGCAGACTTCCGATCACGCAGTTGGGCCCGTCAATGATAAGGCGTCTGCATGAATGTTTCAGGTGTCTGAGAAAAATTCCGTCCGGATGGTCTTCAAGGTCTCCGTCCTGCAAAGGCGTGATAACATGCTTGTATGTCTCCAGCCCCAGCCTGAGTCTGGACAGCGTATAATGCAGAATATGGGTAAACACTTCGGAGTCGGACTGATAGCCCGAATAGCCCTGAAATCCCCGGGACATGAGATATTCCCGGACGGGAATAAATGCCGTGTTTTCGCCGTTGGTCATGGTGGAAAAGCCCTCGATGAAAAAAGGATGGCACGCGTAGAGATTGATGGCGTAATTGGTATTCTGCCGTCCCTGCGCCATGATGATCCTTGCGGAAAGGTCTTTCCGCTCCAATCCCAGATGACGTGCCACATTCAGGGGATCGCCGATTTCTTTGATCATAATCACATCGGGCCAGAAAGAAAACACAATCATATCCTGAGTTTCTTCTCCCATCTGCCGGAGTTGCAGACGGGTCGTCAGGAGTCTGCCGTATTTTTCTTCGGTACTGAGTTTTTCCCATTCTTCGGGATATTCATAAGCGCGTATCAGGTAAATATCCCTTTTGGGAACTCCCGGAGGCGGTTTTTTCGGCACTTTGATGGAGACTTTGTATTTTGTCATAAAGCCGATATCCATCATAAACTTATCCAATTGCCTGATTCCGTTTTCGGTGAAAATTCCCGACAGAATCGGAGCATCTTTCATGTCATCAAAAGGTCCTCCGAGGTCCCGCAGAAAAATCCCGACACCGGAACCGTCATGCCCTTCGCGCATCACATCCAGGGCTTCCATGGCAATCATCGGCGACATGGGTTCTTTGCCGCTGATTGCAAATAATCGACACATAGTCTGATTCTCCTTAAAAGGGGTCAGGGGTCAGAGGTTCTGCCCCATACGTGTTAAGCTAAGATAAACTTTCTAACAATTCGAGAGGATAAATT
>DYRK01000539.1 GCA_020718785.1 Desulfatirhabdium butyrativorans
CGGGTCAAGGGACAAATCCGGATGCTGCGGCACTGCCTGAACCCGCAGGTGATAATCAGTTCCGCAACACGCCTGTTTTCAACGGATTCGCTGTGAACAACGCAGTCAAGAACCAGGGGACTGCCGTTTTTTTCAACAATTCCGTCCCCGTCGCTATCCTTATAACCCAGTTCCGCGAGCCTTTTCTTCGATGATTCCGGATCATGGACACAGGGTTCGGTATTGACATACCCCGGCGTTCCTGCGGGTACAAAGCTTTTGTTCGGCTGATAACCGTATTCGCCCGAAATCAGATTGAGCATTGCCTGATAATCCACGGCTTCCGCGAGGGCGCGGCGCATTTCCGGGTTGTTGACCGGGGGTTTTTGCGTGTTGAAAAAAATCGCCTTTGGCACCCCGAAATTCGGAATCGAATGTAAAGATATGCTTTTCAAGTTCTTCATAAACCCCAGAGATGAAGCGTCGTTTGCCATTGGAAAAGAATAGGGAAGGTCTATGATTCCTTTTCTTAGGGCGAGATTGAGAATATCCTTATTCTTGAAAAAATGAACACGCACAAGTTCCACGTTCATCCCTTTCGGCAGATATGAAGGATTAGCGGCAAAGGTGAGAATCCCGTTTTTTTCATCAAACGATTCAAAGATAAACGGACCGCAACCCATAACCGCCTTTTTCCCGAAAAACTCGCTGGGTTGTCCTTTTCCTCAAAAATATGCTTAGGCAGGATTTCGATGCCGCAGACATTCACGGTAAACCGGTAATTCGGCTGACGCAGCCGTATTTGAAGCGTTTGGGAGTTCAGTGCCTCAACATCTTCCAGCAGGTTGAAATGATTTGAATATACGGGAAATTTATTCAGAAGGTATTTGTAAGTAAAAGCCGCGTCATAAGCCGTGACGGGTTTTCCGTCGTGCCATCTGACGCCGTTTTCCATCGTAAATGTCCAAACGGTTTCATCGCTTACTTTCCATGTTGTCGCAAGATCGCCGATAATGTCCCCGTCTGATGAAAAACAGGTGAGGGATCTGTGGGTGAAAAGCCTCATCATGACCCCACAGGTACGGTCGTCTATCGCTATGTTCTTAAGCTCCATGGTCGTGCCGATATTAACGCAGTCCACCCTGTCCGCGGATCCGACAGCCGGAAAAAGCAAACAATACAACATGATGAAAAAAGAGATGACATATTTTTGAGCCGAATTCGTATTCATGTACAAAAAATCCAATCTTTGATTCTTGTTCCCACGCTCTGCGTCCGCCGTAGGGGAACGCCGGCGGCGTGCCCCTACAATATGGGAACGAAAACAAATCATCCTTTCTTTGAGTTTTTTCATCAAAATCTGAAAGACAATGAACCCAGAACCGTAAACGGCGCACCGGGATAATAACTGGGAGATACGATATATTCTTTGTCAAAGATATTGTATATTCCCAAAGAAAGGTTCGAATTTTTCAGATAATGAAAATTTTCCAGACTGTAAGCCAACTTCAGGTCAACTGCCGCATAAGAAGGAATCTTTTCTTCATGGCTCAGATCACCGTATCTTTTTCCCAGATACCTTACAATCGGGACAGCTTCTATTCCCTTGTATTTGGCAACAATTCCGGCAGTCAGACTCCACTCGGGAACGTCCACCACCTGTTCCCCGTCAGTATTGTAAACAGTGCCTTTGCTCACAATATCCCCGTCATAAGTCAATATGGTATAGGTCGGATTAAAAAAAAAGGTCAGGTTATCGGAAAAGATAAGATTAGTTCCGAGTTCAAAGCCGTAACCTTGGGCTTTGCCGACAAAAGTATTGTAACTTGCAGGTTTTCCCTGATACAGAAGAGGCTGACCCGGATTGTCGGGATCCTCCCATCCGGGGGTGATCGTGGTATTGAGATTCTTATGCTTCGAGAAGAAAACAGTAGGATTGAGTTCGACAAAGTTTTTACGGTATCTGAACCCTATGTCAACATTATGGGTTTCTTCCGGATTATACTCTTTGAAGAGGTCTTCCAGCGTCATTCCCATTTTTCCAAACTTGTCGTAGAGCGCATAATACATACTTATAAGAGGCATATAGGCATAAGGCTGCTGAAAGGTTTTTCCGTAACTTGCATATACTTCCGAATTATCATTGATGAAATAAGATAATCCTGCTGTCGGAATCCAGACGCTGTATTCTCTCGCGCCGTAATCCATTTTCGGCTCTCTGTCCAAATACGGATTGCCCGAGCTGTCGAACTTAGTGATGTAACCTTCATTTTCAGATTCTTTCAGTTTCAGATACTTGATTCCCGTCTGCCAGTTGAACGCGCCGGTACTGCCCGACAACTTCGCATAAGGGCTGTATCTGGGACTCGAACCTTTACTCTCCGTATAACGGCCCCATCCGACGAATTGCTGAGAGCCGTCAGCATTAAGCCAGTAATTTTTTGCAACAGAATCCATCCAGTCGGATTCCTCATATTGAAATCCGACCAAGCCTTTAAGATACTTCAGATCTGCATTCACTTCTGCGTTAGCGCCCCATTTCCGGGATGTCCATCCGCTTTCCTGAATGCCCGGCTGTGAACCTTTGGGACCGGAAATACTGCCGGTTCCTGCCCAGTCCTCTTTCTTCTCCTGACGGAAATAGGGTTTCAAGGTGAATTTGAAATTCTCGTTTAAGGTGTAATCAATAAAAGCATAAAGGTCGTAATTGACCCATTCGCTCTTATTGAAATCATAATACTCCCAATCTGTTGCCGGAGTTCCGGTCAGACTTTCGGTATAGTCATATTCTCCGTATTCATCAAGGTTATCCGCCTGCGAATAAGTAAGAGAACTCAATTTATGCTGCCTGATCTCGTTGAAATTCCCCCACAGTTTTATTCCCAGTTTATCTCCGAGAGGCTGAACAAAGGTAAAATTGACATTGTTCCTCGGACCTATTTCTCCTTCTCCTCTCCATTTGTCTTCATCGGCATAAGAGTAGGAAAAAGAAAACTTCGTATCGGATTGTCCCAATTTCCCTGAGTCAAATCTTATAAAACTTTTCGTATAATCAAAACTTCCCAAAGATTGCTGGAACGCAGCGCCCATATTGTCTGAAGCCCAGAGAGGTCTGAGCTGCAATGTTCCTCCCCTTGTTCCTGCGCCCGGACCCAGATCAGCCGGAACCGCTCCTTTGTAAACAGCGATGCTTTCAAAATTCTCCAAATCCAAAATATAGGTTCTCGGACCGATAGGATTGCCTCCATAAATCGGAATGCCCTCTATGGACATACTTCCCAAAGACCCGCTGACGCCTCTCACTTTCACGCTCATCTGAGTGGAAGCCAGATTGGCGGGGTCCGGGCTTTCAAAAATGATTCCCGGAAGAATGCTGATAGCCTCCCATACATTATGCGCCCCTTTTTCTCCGCCGAGTTCAAGTCCTTCTTTGGTTATCTCGACTCCGGTATATACAGTCTCCGCGGCTTCCTTCGTGGGCGTCACTATCTTTTCGCCGGTTACCACCACTTCTTCAAGCACCGTAGTTCCTTCAGGATTTGTTCCCTTTGGTTTTTTTCCTCAGCCCATGCAGGCGTAAAGCCGAACATCAAAGCAATAAGCAAAACCGCCAGATTTTTCAAAATTTTTTCCATCAATGTCTCCTTTTTTCAGAGGTGCTGGGTATGAGGTGCGAGGGAAAACCCCGAACCCCGAACCCGAAATTACAATATCGCAGCCAGCGGCGCAAATACCGCCTCCATTGTCTGACAGACGCGGTCGCCCTTGATTTCAGATCCTGCATAGCCTATCCAGCAATCCCAGATATCATCTCTGAGACTGACAGTTCCCTTATGAACCAGATGGGAATAGGCAATATTGCCTTCAACCTTATGCCCTTCTGCAATATATACTCACCACCGGCATAAATTGAGCTTTTGTAAAACGGTTTTGTAAACCGTTTCATCGGCAAAACGGTTTGCAAAACCGTTTTACAGAAAATTCGGAAAGCGCAGATTATGACGGTGGAAAGAATATCTGTAATGAAGGCTGACCTGCCTGTTTTCCGCAATCAGGAGACATGCGCCGCTTTTACAGCTTATATACGGCAAAAACTTGAACAAGCC
>DYRK01000053.1 GCA_020718785.1 Desulfatirhabdium butyrativorans
TAAATATTATCGGATCATCACAATATTACACTGCCTCATCTGCAATGATTGCGTGAACCTTCTGCGGTCTGAGTATCGGAATATTTCCCATGATTATGCGACCGTCAGCACCTGTGTTCCGACAAAGCGGGATTCCGATTCAGGCTCACCGTCTTCAAGAAGCATTCCTATGACTTCTTTCAGATTTCTGTTCAGTTCATCCAATGTTTCTGCCTGAGAATGCGCTCCCGGAAAACCGGGTATATAACCCACATACAGATTCGTATCAGGACACTTTTCTATTATTGCAGTATAAGTTTTCATAAATTTCCTTTGTCATGCTCTGAATAACTGAACAGATTGAACATCATCGTCCCCTCATCTGCGGCCGCATTATTTGCAAAAATTGCGTGTAAGAAAAGGATTTTCATATCACAACAACCCGTAATCCATTCTTAAACACAATCCTTTCATCAGGTGAATCAGAATTCGGACAATATCTCACGGGCGGCATACTCCGCCTTTACAGCCCGGCTTTGCAACTTCGGCATATATTTGCTGCATGAGGTTATCTTATCGGCATAACCAGCATATGATATCCGTAATCCATTAAAATGTCGGCCGACTTCTCGCTGAAAAATTTTGTCAGTTCGATTTCCATGTCCTCATCTTCCGGTTCTGTTACGTTAATCCATAAATCATTCGGATTTTCAGGGCTTTCTGTAATATCGACAAATTCAACATCGGGAAAATGTCTGTTCAGATCTTCTACCAGACCCTGAATAAGCTCCTGCTGTTTGGAATTTATTCTCATCCGGTCAACTCAGTCCTTTTCAACAGGCTGAACACAAATCCTGAAAATCCTTTAATCACGTGAATCAGTGTCCGAACCCTGATTTTCAGGATTAAAGGATTTTCATGATTTCTGTCAAGCCCACTCAAAAGGCTGAACACAAATCCTGCCAATCCTTTAATCAGGTGAATCAGGGTTCAAACAACGGCATCAGGGTTCAGACAGCATCTCACTGGCAATTATGCTCCACCGTCACACCCCGGCTTTGCAACTGCGGAATATATACCGTGCATGAGGTTGTGCTTAACGGATTTACTCTTGCAAATAAACTGTCATACAGGTAAACAGTATCTCCGCTGTTAATTCCGCTGTTATCAACCAGAGGCTTAATGTCGCTGATTTGATTGCCGTAAAGCCGAAGATATGTAAGATTGGTCAGATTAGCCAGCGCACTGATGTTGCTTATCTGATTGTTATAAAGCCAAAGCTTCGTAAGATTGGTCAGATTAGCCAGCGCACTGATATTGCTTATCTGATTGCCGCCGAGATCAAGCTCAGTGAGGTTTGTCAGATTGGTCAGCGCACTGATATTGCTTATCTGATTGTCAGCAAGCAAAAGCAACCTTAGATTGGTCAGATTAGCCAGCGCACTGATATTGCTTATCTGCCGATTGAAACTAAGGTAAATTGATGTGAGATTGGTCAGATTAGCCAGCGCACTGATATCGCTTATCTGATTGCTCCAAAGGCCAATATTCATTAGATTGCTCAGATTAGCCAGCGCACTGATATTGCTTATCTGATTATTATGAAGCCAAAGCAACGTGAGATTGGTCAGATTAGCCAGAGCACTGATATTGCTTATCTGATTCCCATCAAGGTAAAGCCACGTGAGCTTGGTCAGATTAGCCAGCGCACTGATATTGCTTATCTGATTGCTTCGAAGGTCAAGCGACGTGAGCTTGGTCAGATTAGCCAGCGCACTGATATTGCTTATCTGATTGTCATAAAGTTCAAGCGACGTGAGACTTGAGCAATATTGTATTCCCTCAAGATTTTTTATTTTCTTCTCATCTGCTATATCCTGTCCATCATAAGAAAAAGAAGTCAGGCTTTGCAAATCCGAAAACAGAATATTTCCTGATGGCTTTTTTATCGCCGCTCTTATCGTCGCGTCAAGATTCGGGTCAGGGAAATAAACGACTTGCGGAATTGTCGTTGTAGTCGTTGTAGAACTCGTGGTTGTCGTAGTGGTTGTTGTAGTTGATCTGAGAGTAGTCGTGGTAGTCGTTTGCTGACTTGATGACAAAACTAGCCGGAACCCGACGTCGACATTACGATTGGCAGGCGAATTCCGGTCTCTTCTTGCCGAGCGACAGTCCTGAGCATTGCCAGCCCAACTGCCGCTCCGTATGACACGGTACAAACCTGAACTAGTATCAATAGGATCAGTAACAGAGCCTGTCGGATAGTCACCATACAAGTCCTGACACCACTCCCAGACATTGCCGTACATATCATAGATGCCCCAGACATTAGTCTGCTTTTGTGCAGCCGGATGCGTTCCACAGTTAGAACAGGTATATTGTTCAGATGAGATCGAACAGTCCCATCCTCCGCTGTAAGATACACAACTGTTGCCTCCGTACCACGCTATGAGATCAAGTTCGGGAGCATTGTTCCAGCCTAATATTGTTATAGAACCTGTATAAATTGCTGTACTGCTGCCTGCTCTTGCCGCATATTCCCACTCCGCCTCTGTGGGCAGGCGGTATGTTCCTTCTCCCCGCCGGTTCATCTTGCTGATAAAATCCTGAACATCATCCCATGAAACCATTTCAACCGGGCAGTTGTCCCCACAAGATGAAAAAGAAGACGGGTTGCTTCCCATGACCGCTTTCCACTGCCCCTGTGTAACCTCTGTGGTCTGTATGTAAAAGGATTTTGTCAGCGTAACCTGATGCCGGGTTTCATCGTCCCATCTCCCCGGTTCATCTTCCGGGCTTCCCATCATAAATGTGCCTGCGGGAATCAGTTCGAAGCTCATGCCGATGGAATTAGTAAATGTCCCGCTCGGGATTGTGGTCGTTGTGGTGGTACTTGTAGTTGATCCGAGGGTGGTCGTCGTAGTCGTTGTCGGTTTAACGGTCGTCGTCGTGGTACTCGGTCTGAGCGTAGTCGTAGTCGTGGTAGTCGTCGGTCTGACAGTCGTGCTTGTGGTGGAAGATGTTGTACTCGTTGACACTACTGCGACAGCAACATTCCCCTCATACGGTCTGAAATTATGCTTCGTAACGGTAATGTAAACCACATCACCCTGAGACAGAGGTGCTGACCATGAAAGATTGGTCATACCGCCGGCAGACAATTTCCTTGCCAATATCTCATTGTTTTTTGAAACACATATCAGCGCATCCGCCTGATTGACCGTAACATCAAGAGACTTGGCTCCTGCTGAAAGTGTGGAAGAATGGGAAACCGTCAGGTTCTGCGGCACATCTGTCCAGATTTGCATGGTCGGATCGCCGAACCAATGGAATAATTCAAATTCTGTCTTTCTGTAATCGTAATCGTCTTCACCTTGTACTGTAGCATAATAAAGTTTTCCGTAATTCAACACCGCTCCCATTTCATAGAGCGGATTATCAAACGCTGTCCCCGAAGGCTTGTAAGACATAAAATTCTGCCATATCGCATCTGTCCAGCCCCATATCAGACGGTCATTATGCCCGCTGTAAGACACACGGCTTGCGGCAATCACACCGACAGCACCGCCGTTTATGTTTCTTTCCCATGCCTCGGAAAAATGAACGGCATCAGACGGTGTTTCTGTACTTTCAGCATCTGTTTCATTATCAAACCATCCGGTCTGACAATTGATACTCCATACCACAGGAAGTTTGTTACCGTTTTTCAATGCCTGAACATGAGTTGTCGAATAATAGGGATCACCCCATCCCGAAACACCACCATGATCCCGATGGGTTAGCAAAAAACGCCCGCTGTTTATTGCGGAACTGATGTTAGAGCTATCTCCGTTCCATGCAAATCCGGGTTTTTCAAGATAAGCAGGTATCGGATTTCCGGGATTGCCTGCGGGACCTCCGCCGAAATATTCGGTTGACCAGAATTTCGGATAAACATCGGATTCGGTGTAATAAATCCTGTCAACAGAATATTTACCCAAGTATCTTGAATCGGAAAGAAAGATTGCCAAATCTTCAGAAGTCTGAGAAAATCTCCGTGCTGCGTAGCCTCTTCCTTCGTGTTGAAAATAAGCGCAAATCGCAGCTTTCTGATAAAAAGAACTGTCTGCTACCGGATTTTTTTCATATGCAATAATGTCGCTGACTCTTTTGTCTGCCTGAGCAGATGTGTCCACCGATAACCTTCCGATGCAGATGTCCGGGAAATAATCATCTCCGTCAACTGTTGCATAATAAAGGTCAGTTCCGGTATAACCACTGCAATCATAAGGGAGACCATACTTTTTACATTCATTTCCGTTAAAAAGATGCCATGATTTATAATGAGTCGGAACAAACTCCGCATCGCCGATAAGCAGTATGTATGTCGGCGGCGGATTCCATGTATTGTAGGCATTTTTGATATATGCCTGAATTGCGGAAGCCGTGTTTCCGGTCTCATTATTTTCCAGTTTTTCAAGGCGGTTGCAGCATCAAGGAAATTCGGATGGGTGATAATCAGCAGGGAATCGCCGCTGTCGTAAGCTGCTCTTGTCTCTTTTCCTGAAAACACATTCTGAGGATTCAGCAGCAGCCGGTTTAAAATAGTGTCAAAAGACGGACTGCGAAGCTGTCTTCGGACAGATGATCTTGTTCCGCCTTGAAAAGACACCTTCACCTTCAGATATGAATACAGCCGCACTGTCTGTTTCACAGGATTGAACTGCACAGGGCATATTCCCAGAATCACAGCGGAAACTCCCCTTATCACAACAGTATCCTCTGCTGTGACAATTTCAGACGGATAAAGTGTGTCTGTCCGGTATAAATCCGCATCCATTGTAAAGGGCAGTTCGGCTGCATTTTCAATATCGGGCATTGCTTCCTGTACCGGATAGACAGAATATCCTTCAATATCTCTGTAATCAGAGTCAAGAATCTCTGTTTTAACCGCAGCCCCTTCAGGCACGGCAACATAGCGGCGGATCACCGGCAGTTGAGGTTTGCCGATTTCAGAAGTATATCCGCAGTCTGATATGTTGATAAGCTTGTAAATATCTCCGTCCTCCGGCATTTCCGCAACTTTCATACCCGGAACGCCGTATTCGATCACCACTTCCTCTGTTGTGGAAACCGGAACATCCACACTGACAGCATCGGCAGAAGAGTCAGCAGGGTCGCTCTCATCAAACGGAATCCATTTTCCTTCCGTATCGGGATGGACAGCGGGGTCATTGTCATCTTTGTCGCCGGATACGGCAATCAGTTCGGATTTTTCATAAAAAATATCCGAGGGTCTGGCAATAGCAACCTGTGTTATGCCGTCAGAATAGCCATCTCTGTCGGCATCCTTGTACCAATTTCTGTTCAGTGCAACCTGCAAGGCAACAGACACTGCTTCCTGCAAACCGATTTTTCCGTCGCCGTTTACATCCGCGCCTGCATCTGTTCCCGCGGGATTCATCCCCGCACAGACCTGAATCGCCAAAATCACATCGTGCAGATCAACATTTCCGGAGCCGTTCATATCCCCCGGAACCGCTCCGAATCCGTTCACCGCAAAAACCGTTGCCGCAAAACAAATGACCATCACACCGATAAGACTCTGTTTTGTTTTCATAACACACCCCTTTCTTTTGATTGGCATATCCTGTTTCTAAAACAAAAAAAACGCCTCACGAGCATCGGTTCTGCCCGAAAAGCGTCTTATCCGCTGTTCCGATAAGGAGGGAAATCATCCGCCCCTGCAATGTCAGAATAATTTTCTTCATAATCTAACCTTAATCTCTATTATAAATTTTATTCTAACTGTATTTTTTTTAATTGTCAAGAAAAAAACAGTGCAAAAATGAAATTTTTACACTTTTTCAGAGGATGTTTATTTTTGAAATACAGACTTCCAGATTACGGACAAACTGTTTTTCATACATTGCCCAGCAGTTACTCACCCCAGACCTCTTTGTGCGAAAAGAGTACTGTCTCTTTCCGCATTTTCCTCTCACGGATTTCTGCCATATCCCCGTAAAGAGGCGTATCCGGCTCAAGGTAAAAAATATCCGGCTCTTTCTTTGCCGCTCTTGCCAGTTCCTCTCTGACGATACGCCGGATGAGCGGCTCCGGAGCATTGACCAAATCTTCAAGGCTGACTGCTGTACGGTGCTGAGTCATCGGTGATCTCCTTCATATTGTCCGAACCCTGATTCAGAGGATTAAAGGATTTTCATGATTGCTGTGTAGGGGCACGCCGGCGGCGTGCCCCTACGCCGAAGCCGGCGGCGTGCCCCTACGCCGAAGATTCAAAGCTTGACACAAATCCTGCCAATCCTTTAATCAGGTGAATCAGGGTTCAGACTGTTGCCCGCCCGCAATCCCTGCTTATACACAATCCTTGCAGATTACACCGCCCATTGTCCGAACCCTGATTTTCAGGATTAAAGGATTTTCATGATTTCTGTCAAGCCTTCTCAACAGATTGAACACAAATCCTGCCAATCCTTTAATCCTGAAAATCCTGATTCGGACAATGTGTGAATCCCTGCTTAAACACAATCCTTGCAGATATAGATACGGACAGTCCGAACACAAATCCTGAAAATCCTTAAATCTTGCAAATCCTGATTATTTCTCAATTAATCAGAAAAGTGCCGCAGCCGAATTGCGTATGCTTTCCTATATGAAAAACAGAGGCAAGCCCGAGATAAGGAAGTACCGCATCCGGCAAGGGTTCCCGAAATATCTGTTTTCCGATCTGCCGGCCCGGGAGATATGCCGGAACAAGTTTCATATCTTCCTGAAGCACTGATATCTCTGAAGACATTTCAATAGCCTTTCGGAATGCAGAACGATCTTTGGGCTTCAGCTCGAGCCAGAAATCGTCAGGCTCGTAGTAATTGCCCAGAATAAGCCGAGCCAGCCTGTCTGTGAGAACATCCAGTATGGTTCTCAGCGAAGGCGAGCTTCCGATGTCAGAGTCATTGCGGTCCAGATCAAAAGCGGTAATCCAGTTCAGGCAGTCAAAATGAGACGGCGGACGGGGAGATTCGAATTTGAGTCCCCTTGACCACTGACGCGGGCCGGCTTTGTATTTCAGATTCAGATGACCGTTGCTTACCACCGGCTCCCAGCGGGGACCTTTTGCCATGAACACCGAATGAATATCGAAGCGGCCCCACAGACAGTTGTTGTACTCCCATCGCGAATCACGGATGCTGCCCGCTTCTTCGAGAGCAGGCAGGATAAGCTCCAGAAACAGACCGTGATCCGCACTCTCGCCCATCAGTTTCAGTTCCCATAAGATCAGCTCGTCCCTGCCGTAAGCCCGTTTGCCCGGATAAAAAAGAACTGCCGCGTCAATGGGCCATGGTGATGTCTCAGGCAATACCGAGGTTCGGGGTTCGGGGTTCGGGGTTCGGGGTTCGGGGGCGGAAAACGATTTTTTACCCCTGACCCCTGACCCCGTACCCCTGACCTCTCCACGTTCGGGGTTCGGGGTTCGGGGTGCCTGCCGGCTCTGAGCAGGGGCTTGTCGGCTCTGAGTAGGGGCTTGTCGGTGACAAGCCCCTGCCTGACGATAAGCCCCTTTGGAAATTCCGCCGATGCAGTCATCCCACAATGCCAGCGATTTGCGCCATTGTCTCGCCTGCACCGTGGGAAGCCTTTCGGCAATGGCTGTTCCCAGAACCAGCGAGAATTCCAGAGAGGGAAATACCGGGAGCCAGACCATCGAAGAGTTGACTTTGCAGACAAAGAGATAACGGTTGAGATTAAAATGGGCAGAAAGCATAATCCACCAGTTCGTACAGCAGTTTGACCTGATTTTTGGGCCATTGCCGGATTTTCCAGGCATTCAGCATGTCTTTTGCCTGACGGCTCAGATATCCGGTGAAACGTCCCCAGTAGAACTGCTCTTCCCGGCGGTTATGCAGATGGATCAGTTCATGAAGCGCCCTCTGCTCCGAGGGCCGCAGCAGAGTACGGAAGATTTCTGCCATATCCAGCAGTCTTAGAAATTCCGTTATTTCGAATGTGAGCAGTCCTTCTTCATCACGGCTTTGCGGAGCGTACAACTGGGAAGGGTTGCTGAAAAACCTGACCCGCAGCATATCCATAGGAAAACGTGTTTCCTGATGACAGGCTCTGCACAGAATTTCTCCCTGATGATTCCGAGCGTCTCTGACCGTAGGAAACATCTGGATAAGTCCTTTGATGTCTGCGCCGTGATAAATCAGAAGTTCCTGTATCCATGACTTCAGTTCAGGCCTCGCCAGTATCAGCAGAAAATGATGATCGTCATGGATGTACGAGGCAATCACACGGTTGCCCATGAATTTCCCTTCACCCAGCACCCGGTTCGGGAGATGATTGACAAATCCCCACAGCACAATGACCTGACGGGATAAATCGGTCAGGTTTTCGGCTTTGGCAATGATCTCCCGGCAGAACAGGCAAAAATCCTGAGTCTCGGCAACAGACGGCACATAGATTTTCCTTCTGCCGTCCCGCAAAACAATCTCCGGCAGAATATTCTCTGTGCTGCAACACGGGTAAACCCAGCATCGCTGACAGGGTCTGTGAAAGGCAGACAGCGGCGGACCGAGCTTTTCCTCTGAAGGAAACTTCTCAGGTTCCGTCATAATATATTCCAGCGTTGCCAGCAGTTCCGAGCCGTCTTCACTCCGGCGCAGCCAATCGTAGAAATTCAGCATGGTTTAATTAAGTGAGAATTTATAAGTGAGAAGTGAGAAAAGACCCTGTTTTTATAAAATGGTATTTCTCACTTCTCATTTCTCACTTTTCACTTTTCACTTCCAACGCTTTCTTCAGCTCGCTGTAGTGAATTATCTTCTTGGGGTCAGGCAGTTTCTTTGCATCAAGAGGCTTGCGCCAGTCGTTTTTGCCGGAATAGCGTTTTGACCAGTCAATCAGAAAACTGTCCTCAAGGATATTCAGACGAAGGCTGCCGAATCCGAGATAGCGGTTGTTTCCCATTTTGTGTGCAAGCCCCGGCTCCAGTGCCACACACCATAGAAGCCGCTGCAATTCTTCTTTGAGCAGATTCCAAAAGCGGATGTTAAACCGGGCGCGTTCTCCGGGGAGTATGGCTCTGAAATAGCGTGCCTGAACCGTATCCGGCTCAAAGGCTCCGACCTGACGGGCAATGGGCGCGAGCGGTGCATGGGTAAACAGCCGCCACGTATCTCCTATCAGAAATCGGGCAGCCGGTACGCCCGGGCTGTTTTTCCACTGTCCTCCGGCATAATGCCAGTTTCCGTAAGGATAAGGCACTTTGAACCAGGCCGGTTCCTGATTCAGGACTTCGAATTTGCCGTAACTGAAAGAAACACGTCCCATTATGGCCTGATTAGGGGCATTTCCCACCCAGCCGAACAGGCTTTCCGCGGGATTCAGTTTGCGGATATCGCTGCTTTCCCCTTTGGAATCAGTGGCAATGCTGTAGATATGGCGCAGCATTCCTTTGATGCTTCGGCTCGGAAGCGCATAAATTCTCTCATTCCCTCTCCGGTCGGCATCGGGCGGGGAAATGGAAAAGAAATCCCATCCGTTCACAGGTCCCTCAGGCAGTTTGACCGTAAGAGAAGGTTCGCCGCTTTCCTGAATATTCATGGGCGTCAGAGCTTCTGCTTCCACAGACAGGGTGCCGCAATATCCGCCGAATGCCCGATGTGATACAAATCCGGCTCTGGCAACGGGAGGGGCATCATTTTTGACTTCCGCCGGAAGCGGGGCAAGGGGTTTCAATGCCTCTGCCGCGAGCCTACCTTCAAGGCTCAGTTTCTGCCAGATTCCTTCGGATTTCAATTTGTTTTTCCCGAACAGTTTCTGCGTGATACCTTTAGGATCCGCGGTCAGCCATGTGAGACCGGAAACAGAGGCTTCTGCCCAGCCGTAGCCGTTTGCCTTTTCGCCGCCCACTGCAATATCTCCGTTCTGAAAATCTTCGATCAGATGAAACAGCAGAGAAAGAATTTCGATATCCTTTTCTTCTATGTCCTGAATATCCAGGCGGATATGAAACACCAGCTGATCGCCGTAAGCAAAGAGATAATCGCGCTTTGCGGTTTCAACGGGCTGTCCGGTTTTGGGATTCATGCGGATACCGTCTGCCGAACACCATGAACGTCCCGAATCCGCAGGATCGCTCAGATATGCGTCTGAAAAAAAGACCATTCCCCGCTGTCCCTGTGTGCCGAACATACGGTTCAGCACATAAACGGTTTTCCGGGATTCGCCCCACAATGTGCCGAGTATCATCGCGGCGCGCTTTCTGAACGCTCCCTTGAGAGTGCTTCCGGGAATATAGACTTCATAAGTTCCATGTTCTTTGGAAGAAGATTTCCAGCAAAGCATCCGCATGAAAATCGTATCATAAGGTTTGCCGTATTTGCGGGAGATTTCCCGGTTTCCCGGACCCCCGGCGCGGAAATCAATATGATGCGGCTGGGAAAGCTCCTGTCGCGTCTGCTCACGGTATCTGTTCAGAAATTCGATATGATTTCTGTCATTGACTATGCTTTTTTTTAGATTCTGGGCATTCAGCATGTGACGATACTGAACCCGCGAATGCGCGCTCAGAAATTCCCGCCATGTTGCAGACCGTATGCCCTTGGGGGGCATTCCCGGATCATTCCACTGATATTCCTTGATACTGCCGCTTTCCAGCATGGTTTTTATCAGCAGATGTTCCTCACGGCTCTGGATTTCGGCATCCACCCACGCGTCGCTCTGCAACAGCCGTATCTGCTGGTCAACCTGATCGTACAACTGCGGAAGCACGGACTGGCAGTCCGGAGTCAAAATCTTTATCATATCGGCTTCTTCCGAAGCCTGAGCCAGTTTTTCTCCCAGCGATTTGTCCAGACCCAGCCCGTCTGCGACCGCAGCCCATGCTTGCGGATTCAGCCCCTGAACAGCCTCACGGCGCTGTTCCAGTTCATCCGTAATCCTGCCGACCATATTGGCTTTTTTTCCGCACGCTTCGGTAAACGCGGCTTCGGCTTCTTCACGCGATGCAAAGGGCTGTTCTGCCAGAGTCTCAAGCTTGGCTACCAGTTTCTTTGTGAGTGCATGTTTGCCTTTGCTCAGTTTTGCCAGCCCCGCGGCAGGCAGCACCCAGAATTCTTTTTCTTCCGCGGAACGTTCTTTCAGACAGATGGCTATGATACGCGGCAGGGTTTCGGCGAATTTCTGTTTCCAGTCTTGGGGGCTTAAAATGGGACCTCCCAGCGTCATTTCCAGCCGGGTGCGGATGAAATCCGGGATATATTTCATCGCGCTTATCATCAGACGCCCCTCGATGGCTGAAAACGAAGGAGAATACGGATCCACTTTGCCCCAGTTCCATCCGACCATCAGCGGATTCTGAGCATTGAAGATCATATCCACTTTCAGATAATTGGCACCGGGCTTTGCTGCCGGAGCTTTTGTTCCTGAAAAGGGGATGTCCATTTCAAGGCGGACCCTTCCCATGCCTTTGCTTTTTCCTGCGCCGAACCAGAACCGGCCCGCTTTCATTTCTTCAAGAACATGATACAGCCGGGCTTCGTTTCCGTCGCGTTGCAGCACTGCATCCCTTACAGACAGAATAAAATCGAAAACGGAGTTGCGTAATACGGTTTCCATTTTATAATTGGCATTTGCCTCTGCTGCCCAGCGGTCTTCATCCAATTTTATCCCCATCCGCAGATCAAAAAAATTATTCTGCGGATAACTTTCCTTTTGCAGTCTGCATTCCACTTTTTCGATCAGATTCGCAGGCAGAGCTTCTCCGTAAAGCCGCTGCCACAACTGATTGATAAGTCCGATATTTTTCCTGTTTTTGGATTGACCGGAAAACGCGTCCATCAATGCCTGAGCCGTGCCTTCCACCTCACCGGCAAGAGACACCAGACGATGGGTTCCGTCGTTGTCTCTTGTGAAAAGAGTCTTACGGGCATTTCCCCTGTAAATCGGCGATTCTGCATAAAGTTTGCCTTTTAAGATCATAAACGGTTCCTTCATAACGGGTTGCAGGTTGCAGGTTGCAGGCTACAGGGTTGCAGGTGACCTGTTACCTGTAATTTTCATTTCTCACTTCTCATTTCTCACTTCTCACTTTCATAGCCTGCTGAAGTTTCTCTCCGAGAGACCCCATTGCCGGAGTTTTCGCAACTTTCGCATAGTTCTGCCAGTCCCCTTCATCCGAGGCATCGCCGGTGCCCAGGGTGATTTTCCGGTCCGCAGGATGGATTTCTTCAATCACAACGGTTATGGAATCGCCTTCTTTCAGTTTTCCCAGAGATGAGGGACTTGCTGCTTTGCTGATCTTCGATTTGGGAAGAAGCCCGGTAATGCCGGGTTCCAATGTGACAAAGAAACCGAATTTTTCCCGCTTTTCCAAAATGCCTGTAACAGACTGGCCCACGCTGTATTTTTCCCCGATATCAGCCCATGGATCGCCTTCGGCATCCCGCAGACTCAGGGACACTCTTCTTTTTTCGATGTCAATTTCTTTAATCAGGACGGCGATGATCTCCCCTTCGTGAACTGCGTCTTCGGGTTTCATGACACGTTTTTTATAGCTCATCTCGCTGATATGAACTAATCCCTCGATGCCGGGAGCAATCTCCACAAACGCGCCGAACGCGGCACACCGCGTCACTTTCCCTTTGATTTTGTCACCGGCGCGGAATTTTTCCTGACTGCTCTCCCAGGGATCTCCGGCAGCCTCTTTGACGGAAAGAGAAATCTTCAGATCCTTTTCTTTTTTGCCCGGTTCGATCTTCATGATTTTCACCGTGACGATATCCCCGCGGCTCAGAATATCTTCCGGTTTCTCAACACGCGACCAGCTCAGTTCCGACACATGCGCCATGCCTTCGATTCCCGGAAACAGTTCGACAAATGCGCCGTAAGGCATGAGACTCGAAACCTTTCCTTCCATAACTGCGCCGGGGACTAATTTTTCCAGAAAAACTTTTTTGGTTTTTTCCAGTTCTCTTTCGAGCAGGACGCGGCGGGAGACGACAATATTTCTTCCGTTTTCCTCAAAGCGGGTGATCTGGAAGCGATGGGTCGTTCCGACATAATCTGCCGGATTTTCAATGAATTTGATCTCCATCTGGCTGACAGGGCAAAAGGCTGACTGCTGCATGACATCGACGCGGAATCCGCCTTTGCATTCTTCGGTCACTTTTCCTTCAACCGGAACCCGTGCAGCAAAGGCATCCCGCAGAATATTCAGCCCGCCTGCGCCTGAAATGGCACTGGACAGCCGGATTTCATTTTCTTCAAGAGAGACAACATAAAGCTCCAGCACATCGCCGACATGATACGGCAGTTCACCGGCTTCATTCAGAAGTTCTTTTTTTTCCACCGAGCCGTCAATTTTGGTTCCCGTATTGACAAAGACATTATCCTTGCCGATGGAAATAATTTCCCCGCTGATTTTTTCCCCGACCCGGAGGTTTTCATTCATGCCGGTATTATATGAGTCTAAAAGATCGGCAAAGTTTTCCACCTTGCCCCCGTCGCTTCCGCTTTGAAGATAGGACCCGACAACATCGGCAAACCGTTTTGCCCCTTCACTGTCTTTTTCATTTATAAAATTATCTGCCATGACCTTGCCCCCGAAAAGATTTGCATTCCGGCCCGAAAAGAGAATCTCTTTCCGGACAGTCGTTTCAGAACCCGGATAAATATTTTTTCTGAAAAAATTTAGTCTCTTGTATCCGCCGAAATTTCATACTGCATAACGGATAAACTGTTATTGTGGCAGATTTGAACGATTATCGCAAGTTTTTTTTTAAGTGGTCAGCGGCGAGTGGTAAAATCCCCGACCCCTTTCCAACTGCTCCTCAATTACTTCGAGAAGCTTTTGAGGCTGAATCGGCTTGGTGATATAGCCGTTCATTCCGGCAGCCAGACAGCGGTTCCGGTCATCTGCCATGGCGTGGGCTGTCATGGCAATCACAGGAATGTCATGATCGAGTACGCCCGAGCCGGGATCACGGATGGCTTTTGTTGCTTCCAGCCCGTCCATTTTCGGCATCTGAATATCCATAAACACAATATTATATCGGCTTTTTTTGAGAGCCTCTATTGCCATGATGCCGTTGTCCGCTACTTCCGTAGTGAACCCGAGTTTGTTCAGAATGGTTTTTGCGATGATCTGATTGAGTTCATTATCCTCTACAAGAAGAATGCGTACATCTTTTTCAAGCAGGTCCGATTTATCTATTTCAACCCGGTCCTCTTTACAACAAGAATGCCCGTTTTTCTGCTTTTCCAGCCGGACTGCAAATCGGAAAGTGCTTCCTTTTCCTTGCTCGCTTTCAACCGTGATTTCTCCGCCCATCAGTTCCGCGAGCTGCCTGCTTATAGCCAGACCCAGACCGGTTCCGCCGTATTTGCGGGTAACGGAGTTGTCTGCCTGAGAGAAAGGCTTGAAGAGACGCTCTCTGAGTTCATCAGGAATGCCGATGCCGGTGTCGGAAACCTCGAAGGTCAGGGGTACGAGGTCAGGGTTCATGGGCTGCCCTGTTGTTCCCCGAACCTCCGACTCCGAAACCCTCACCCGAATCTCTATTCTGCCTTCTTCCGTAAACTTGACCGCATTGTTTACGAGATTGATGAGTATCTGACTCATACGCCCGGGATCCCCGCGGACGGTCAGGGGAATATCTTCGCCGATATGACTCAGAAGTTCAAGCCCTTTTTCTTCGGCTTTGCTGTTCAGCATTGTGCAGACATTTTCCACGAGCTTCCGGACATCGAAGCTTAGAATCTCCAGTTCGAGCTTTCCGGCTTCGATTTTGGAAAAATCGAGGATATTGTTTATGAGAGAAAGCAGCATGTTCGAAGAGGAATGAATGACTTCAGCCTGATACCGCTGTTCCGGTTCAAGCTTCGTATCCAGAAGAATACCGGTCATGCCGATCACTGCATTCAGCGGGGTACGGATTTCATGGCTCATGTGCGCCAGAAACTCACTCTTGGCAAGACTGGCTTTTTCCGCGGCTTCTTTTGCCCTTTTCAGTTCTGCCTCGGTTTTTGCAAGACGCTGATAGGCAAGGCTGACTTCTCTGCCTTTCTGTATCAGAGCCTGCTTTTCTCCGTAAGAAGAACGCGCCAGTTCGATAAGCAGCAGTTTTTTTGCTCCGAGAGAAACAGCCGAGGCTTCAAGCGCATGTTCCTTTCCCGACCGGTCGGTCTGAAGCCATGTACCTGATTTCAATCTTCCTTTTTTCCCGGATATCCAGAATGCTTCTGCATCAATGAGAAAATTTTCAAGAAAAGGGCAGGCATTACCGAACCTGACTGTTTTCTCTTTGCAGATAACATCCGAACAGAAAAATTTCAGGCACTCCGGCGGGCTTCCGAGCAGTCGGAAAGTTTCATCGGCGATTCGCTCTGTGATCAGTATGTCCAAAGAATCGAAGAGGTTCGCCAAAACAGATTCACACATACTCTGATCCCGATTTGCCGTATGTTTCACTCATTAAAACAAAATCCCACGACAGTAACATCATCTTGTATTTCATTTTTGCCTTTGTGTGCATAAAAAGCCCGGAGAAGACGGCTCCGCTGTTTTATGAAAGGGGCCGAATTCTTCTCCTTCAGAAGTGCGATGAACCGCCGGGTTCCGAGGCGGCGTTGATCTTTTTCGCCGAGTTGGTCGGTAAATCCGTCGGTCGCTATGTAAAAAGACATCCCTTTTCGGACAGGGACATTATGATTGGTGAAGTTAAAATCCGGGTCCGAGCGTCTGTAACCGATGCTTTTTCTATTGCCTTTGATAACCGTGACCTCATCTGTATCCATATAATATAAAGGGAGTTTTGCCCCGGCAAATATCAGGGGCGACAGGTCGCAGGTCGCAGGTTGCAGGTCGCAGGTTACAGGGCAACTTACCTGTTGTTTGTCCCCTGTTGCCTGTCCCCTGCAACCTGTCCCCTGTAACCTGTCACCTGCAACCTGTCCCCTGCAACCTGTAACCTGTCCCCATACCGGAAGCCCGATACTGACAATCGCGGCATCTAATCCGTCGTCGGAAAGGCTGTATGCCGTGTCCTGCTGAAGCGAGGTTCTGACAAGGAAACTCAGGCGTTTCAATATCTGCGCGGGATCATGCCCTCCTTCGTCTTCTATGATTCTTCTCATTGCAAAACCTGCCACCATGGTCATAAAGGCACCCGGAACCCCGTGGCCTGTGCAGTCAATGACGGCAATGACAAAGCGGTCCCTGACACAGGCAGTAAAGATAAAATCGCCGCCTACAATATCTCTCGGCATCTCGATAAAAAAACTCTCCGGCAGGAAATACCGGATGTTTTCCGGGTTGGGAAGCATGGACTGCTGAATCATTTTGGCGTAGCGGATGCTGCTGATGATCTTGGCGTTGGCATCTTCGGCAATCTCTTTTGATTGACTGAGTTCGGCTTCGGTCTGTGCCAGACGGTGATACGCCAGACCGAGTTCTCTGCTTTTCTGAATAAAAGCCTGTTTTTCCTGATAGGAATAACATGCCGGAGCGATCACTAATATTTTTCTGTTTCCGAGACAGATTGCATAAGCTTCGAATTCACATTCGTTACCCAGCGGGTCTGTTTCACTCCACTGTCCTGATCCCAATTTTCCGGGCCGGTTTTCGCTCCACCATTCCTGAGCGTCAAAAAGGAAATTTTCAAGAAAGGGAAATTCCTCGTCAGGTCTGAAGCCTTTTTTCCCGGGGCGAACCTCCGGGAAAAAAGATTTCAGGCATTGCGGTATCTCTCCGATAAGATGAAAGGAACCGTCGGCGGTAAGTTCCATTGCCGCCATATCGAGAAAAAGAAAAATCTCTGCCGGCAGGGCACCGTCCGCGTTCATTTTTTCCATCATCTTTTCAGACCTGTCCCTGAGGAGGGTCATGTCGTTTAATTTCTGCTGCAGCCGCGCCTGCAAAGCCTCTTCCCGGCTGACATCTGCAAAAATCACCCAGTATCCCCTGTCTTTGCGGAGAATATGAATATCTGCCGACACGCCCTTGCCTGTCCTGACACAGGAAAGCGTCATCTCTTCCTCATAAAAAGGAAAAAAGCCCTTGAGAACATCAACATAGTCTTCCGCGGGCTTTCCTTTTTCAAGGGAGCCGATGCCGTATCTTTCCGGACTGCCGCCCCAGTCCTGCATACTGCCGTCCTCATCCAGCAGAAGGAAAGCAGGGGAGCGGTCTCTGATCATAAGCTCACAGATATATTCAAGAACCGGTGCGGCAAATTCCGGCATTTATCCCTCCGACATCATTTTACTGTGATGTGTCTGATTAAATGACGGACTGTGATTCCTTTAATCACAGTCTTCATTCCGTCATTTTACTGTGATGTGTCTGATTAAATGACGGACTGTGATTCCTTTAATCACAGTCTTCATTCCGTCATTTTACTGTGATGTGTCTGATTAAATGACGGACTGCGATTCCTTTAATCACAGTCTTCATTCCATCATTTTACTGTGATGTGTCTGATTAAATGACGGACTGCGATTCCTTTAATCACA